>JAFZXV010000110.1 GCA_017616595.1 Bacteroidales bacterium | reverse complement strand
GGGGCCGGAGCCGACGACTATCACGGCCGGCGCCCCGTGCACGTCCTGCAGCGGCGCGAGCTCGAACGGCACGTACTCGCCGGGAGCGTACGCCTCGTACTGATACCTCCAGACGGGCTCCTTGCGGGCATCTATGGAGCGCTTCTTTAGCACCCACTTAAGGCCCCCGGCCTTGGCCTCTATCTCTTTGAGCCTGGGCTCCCGGATAAGGGGGCATGTTATCTCGAATTCCTTCATACTTCAACTACTTTATCTTCCGGCACATACCACAGGAAGCCACGCACGTTGCGGTGGCCCATGTCGCGGAAAAGACGCATGTAGCGGCGCACCTGCCACACGTAGCTGTCCTGTTCCATGCCGAATTTGTAATCAATTATGGTTATGCTGCCGTCGGGCCCTTCCAGCACACGGTCGGGGCGATGGCGGGAGCCGTCTGCGGCAAAAAGCGTGAGCTCGTTGCGTGCCCTGGCGCCGAACCACTCTGGATGGGCGGAAATGCGCTCGCTCAGCAGCTGCCTGTCGGCAGGGTCGAGAGACAGGGGCAGATCTTCGGCCTTATCTACGGCCGCGAGCACCTTATGCAGGCCGATTCCCCGCAGGCGGCTCGACGCGGCGGCGCCGGTAAGGCCGTCCTCGCCAAAATAGTCGGAGGCATCCTGGGATGCGCTCAACCGGCCCCCGAGAGGGATAGACCGCCATTCTGCGGCAAACGGGGCGCCCGTTTCCACCGGCTTGCGCTCCATCTTTGAGAAGTCGTACGGAATGCCGTAACCGATATCTTCGTTACACTTGCTCCAGGCGAACAGTATCTCCGAGAAATTGCTCCAGTCTATGGTCTTGCCGGCCTTGAGGGTCTTCTTCTTGCCATCCGCTACCGGTTTGGCGATAATATGCATGCTCTTTGAGGCACGGGTGAGGGCGACGTAGAAGACATTCAGGTTGTCTACTATCTGCATCGCGTACTCATCGTTATAGGCGTCTGCAAACAGGGTGCGGAGCGACGAACTGCTCAGATAGACCGGATATATGCCATCCGCCTTGCTGCCGAGGGCGGAGCCTCTGCCGTCCAGGCTGCACCAGCGAACGTCGGGTTTGAAAAGGCCTACCTTATCTGCATACGGGAAGATGACGTGGGGGAACTCCAGACCCTTTGCCTTGTGTATTGTGAGTATGCGAATGGCGTCCGAATTCTCCGGGGAGTTGATGAAATTGTCTTTGAGGGCGTCCCAGTCGCGCAGGAAGGCCTTCAGGTTGTTGCCGTTGACGCCCACCCACTCCTGCAGATGGTCCATAAAAGCGCCCACATAAAGGGTTTCATCCCTGAACGTCTTGGGGTCGTATTCCATAAGCCCCCTCAGCAGATGCTCGCAGAAATCCACCAGCGAATGATAATGCTCCGGGAAGCTTACCCCTATGGAACCCGCAAGATAACTGCCCACGGTATTGGACGGGTCTTCGTAATAGGTCAGCAGAGACACAACGCGCCTCACGGTTACGGCCAGCTTAAGGTCCAGCGTATCGTCGGATATGACGGGACGGCCGGCAGCTATCAGTGCATCTGCGACCGCCGCGCCCTCTTCGTGCCCGCGCACCAGGACTGCGATATCTCCGAAAGACGCCCCTCTGGCCAATACGTCATCCACCGACGCCAGCACGGCGCCTATCTGGTCCAAAGTAAACGTAAGGTGCACGTAACCCTCCTGGGGCTCGCCCGACCGCGGCTTCTGCGCCACATTGGAATACATGCTTCCCAGGCCGACGGCGCCGGCGGCATATTCGAAGAACTCGCTGTTGAACTGTACTATGCGCCTGGCGCTGCGCCAGTTGAACTCCGGATTCTCCACCGTTGCACCGGGGAATTCCTGCTTGACCTCGGAATCGAGCATGCGCCAGTCGGAATTGCGCCAGCGGTAGATGCTCTGCTTGACATCTCCTACTATGAGGTTGTCTCCGGAGGCGTCGGCGTCGTGCAGCAGCGGGAGGAAGTTCTCCCACTGCAGGCGCGAGGTGTCCTGGAACTCGTCCAGCAGGTAGTGGGCGTAGCGCGTGCCCGTCTTTTCGTAGACGAAGGGGGCGTCGGAGCCGTCGATTATGTCTCTGAGCATCAGGCCCGATTCATCCAGCGGCAAGACGTTCTTCTCTTGCAGGAGCGCATCGAATTCCGCCTCGAATTCCCTGGCGACGCCGAGCCCGTAGAGCCGGGAATCCACAATCAGCGCCGTTGCGTAATCTGTGTAGCCGTTCTCGAAGTAGTCCCGCACGCCGGGCTGGTCCAGCACCTTCTTGGTCTTGGGGTAAGACAGATGCTCCCCTTTTGCCACGGCCAGGCCGAGCTCGGCGGCGCCCCGTTCGAAGTCCTTGATTATTCGGTCGCACTCCTTATGGATGGCGGCAAGACGTTCTTTTGCAAAGGATACGGGCTCGAATATCCCGCATTCGTCCTTCAGGCGGCGATAGTTCTCGCTCTTAAGGCGGATGCCCATCTCGTAAAGGCCGTCGTCCAGCTTGAAGCTGCCGCTGCCCTGCAGGCTCTCGAGGGCGTTGGATTTGAGCCATGCGACAAGATCTTTCTTGTCTGCAGAAAGGGAATCCAGGACCCTGTCCATAGCCTCACGCACGAGGGCCTTTCTGTCCAGCTCCACCTGATAGGCAGAGAACTGCCCGAGCTCACGTGCAAAGGCTCGGAGGGTCTGCTGGAAAAAACGGTCTATGGTGCATACTCCAAAGGCACTGTAATCGTGCAGGATGCTCACCAGGTAATGCTGAGCTTTGGGATTGGTCTTTGCAGCTGCCGCGAGGTCTTTGAGTATGCGGGCCTTCATCTCCGCAGTTGCCTTGTTTGTAAAGGTAACGGCAAGCAGATGCCTGTAGGCCCAGGGGTCGCCCGAGCCAAGCAGGTAATCTATGTATGTGTGCGAGAGCCGGTAGGTCTTGCCCGACCCTGCGCTGGCCTTGATTATATTCATCTTCCGCAAACAGCTCTGAAATCACAAAAACCGCACTTGCCGGTATCGTCGGTACGCGTCCATGGGACGGAAAGGTCTGAAATCTCAGACAGCAAGGCATCCAGCTCTGCGTCCATGCGGGCGCAGAACCCGCTGTCGAGCGGATGTTCCAGGATGCCGTCGCCCCCCATCAGGCGGGCTGGTTGGCATATGGCTCCCGTAACGGGCACATCCTTGGCGTAAGAAGCGACGAGGCGCTTGTAGAGATAGAGCTGGAGCCCGATTTCCGGGATGTTCCCTCCGGCATCGAAATCCAGGTCCGACGGCCTTACGCGGCCGGTCTTGTAGTCCACCACCCTCAGGGTGCCGGGGCCGTAGCTGTCCAGGCGGTCTATGAATCCGTTGAATTCAAAGCCGCCGATTCTCCTCTGGAAGCACTTCTCCACTCCTATGATATGAAGCTTGGCGCCGGCGGGGATTGCTGCGGCGTCTGCCTTGAGTATTGCGTCTATGTAGCTGCAGATTATCTCCAGGAAGACTATGTTGCGCCCGGTAACCTCTATGGTCTTGAGTTCCTCGCAGATTTTCCTTTCCACCAGGGCGCGGATGGCGGCCTTATCCTTACGCATAGACTCGAGGGTCGCGGCATCGAACGCTGAGCCCTCTGGATACAGCGTCTGCATGGTCTTATGGACTACGTTGCCGAGGGTGCGGGCGTCCAGCGATTCGGAAATCTCGTCTTCGGCATCAAGCCCCTCTACCTTGGACAGGAAGAACTTTACCGGGCAGGCAATATAGTTTCTGACGGCGCTTGCCGAGAGGGTACCCTTGCGGAGCTTCTCAAGATGCTCTGCCGTCTTGGGGATGACGGGGCTTTCCGCCCCGCGGCCGAGGGGCGTAACCGCCTCATAATGGTTGACTTTTACGCCAAAGTGCATCTCCAGCTGATGGAGATAACGGCTCGGCTCGCCGCCCTTGAGCCCCGCGGTGCGGGAATCGTACACCATCCAGACCCTGGAAGCCCTCTGTATGGACCGGTAGAAATAATAGGCCCACACGGCATCCTGATATTCGTATGTGGGAAGGCCGAAGCCCTTGCGGAGTTCCGGCGGAATGAAGGACGCACTGACTGAACGGCGCGGGAACATGCCCTCGTTGAAGTTGAGGATGACGAGGTTCTCGAAGTCCAGCGCACGCAGCTCCAGCGGCCCCATAATCTGCATTCCGGCTAGGGGCTCGCCCTCAAAGGGCACCGTTGCCGCCCCTACCGTCTGGGTAAGAAGGCGGAAGAACGAGGCGGGCGCCAGCGGCAGCTCGTAACGGAGCATCTGCGCAAGGGCCTCGTGGCACACCTTTGCAAAATCGAGCTCGAGCTGCATGTCGGGCACGTCGCGGAGCAACGGGGCAACCGTGGTCAGGATTTCCTGAAGCCATAAGCACAACTGCTGCACTTGCCCCGCATCGGGCACCGTTGCCTTGACTACGGGGCGGAACAGCACCTCGAGCACGGGATCCCCTATAAGGTCCGCCTGCGGAATATAATATTTGCGTTCTTTGCGGCATCGCTCCAGAACTGAAGCCCCGCCCTCGGACAGGACGCTTCGGACAATGGAATTGGATGCGACGGCCCAAACCTGGCGGTGATAGAAAAGGGCGGCGCCGTCTTTATATCGCACGTGCAGCTGAAGCGCCGCAAGGTCCCCTAGAAGGGCCCACATCTGACTGCTGCCGATGGGGTAACCCATGGTTACGTTAAAGCCGGCTATGGATTTCGGGATGGAGTTGAGCACGGGGATGAGCATCTGCTCGTCCGGCAGCACCACCGCCGTCTCTATGCCGGGGGCGTCTGTGCACCTGGCAAGGATCTGCGGCAGCTGCTTTGCCTGCGAAACGCCTCCCGGGACGCTCAGGATATTGAATTCCGTCTGCGGAAGGCCGTCCGGGTCGGGCTCGAAGGCGGAAGGGAACTCCACCACGAAATCGCGCAGGAAGAGGGACGATTTATTGTCTTTATTGCGTATGAACTCGGACCGGTAGTCCCAGCAGAACTCGCACAGCTGTGCGCGGTGGATGCTGCGCAGGAGCGTTTTCTCGCACTCGTTGAGAGCGTTGAGGCCCACGAACACAAAACGCCCGCTCCAGGGGAACCGCCCCTTCAGCACATCCGCCACGGAGCCTTCCTGAATGCTTTCCGCCAGCTCGCGGTAGACCATTCCCTCGTATGACATCCCCTTGGAGCGGAGCGCCCCGCGGAAAGACTCGTAAAGCGGCAGCAGTATGCGCCAGATGCCCACAAAACGCTCCTTTACCGTGCCCGGCGTGAGGAAATGGTGCACAAAACGGAGGATGGCCTCGCGCTGCGTGTCTGTGAGGTAAGAATAGTCGTCCTGCATCGCGCGCAGGTCGGAGACGTTGGTAAAGAGGTGATGGGGGTTGACGAGGTATTTGTCTACATCGTCAAAATCTCCGAGCAGGGTGTCTCCCCAGAAGATGAAGTCGTCCAGAGGCTCGGCGGCTGAATTGAGGGCCTTGTAGCACTTGTACAGCTCCAGCAGCAGTTCCACCCTCTCCGACGGGCGGCGGCCGGTGGCACGATACACGAAATCGTTCATCGTGAACATCTGGGGCGCCACCGCCGGGCCGCTGCCGGACGCGGCTATCTCCTGCCCCAGGTAGTGCTCGAAGAAGCGCAGGGCCCTGCGGTTGGGAAAAACGAAACAGAGCCGGGTGATATCGCCGGCTCCGTCTCTATAATGTCTTGCGACCTGTCGGAGAAACGGTTCCAATCTCTTAGAGGTTGAGTTTTACCATAATCTGAACGCGGTGGTTCATGACCAGATGCAGGTCTGTTGCCGCCACCATACGGGCGCTCGTCTTGCCGTAGTTGACGCCGGTGAGCATATACTCCAGACCGAACTGGAGCTTGCCGAGGTTGTAGACTATTTCCGGCTGGATACGGAACATGTAGTCTATTACGTCTGCGCTGTTCTTGACCCAGCGGTACTTGTAGGCGCCGGCGTCGGTCTTGTCGTTGAATACGTCTACGCCGGTACCGAAGAGCTTGGTGTAGCCGATGAGCATCTGGGGCACCCAGTTGCCGAAGCCCTTGTACTGGAGGGTGGCCCAGCCGGCCGCAGTGCGGGTGGAGATGTATTCCCAGTTGTCGTAGGTGTCGTCTATGGCATAGACGCCGTAGCCGCCAAGCATGTTGAGGTGGGAGCCGTCGTTGGCGTAGGTGAGCTTGGACTTGAGGTTGAGCTTGCCTATGGAGCTGGCACCGTACATGAATACGCTCCACGTAGTGAGGCGGTCTTTGGCAAAGCCGGTTGCGTTTACCTGGCGGGGCTTGATGCTGAGAACGTCGCCGCCGAACTTGAGCACGGAGCTGCCGTTCTTGATATTCAGGCCGAGGTAAAGCTCAGGGGTGCAGCCATATTTGATATAGTTGGCACTCACGCCCTCGGGGCCGGTGGAGCAGAACTGCATCTGCCACAGGGCGGCGGTGGTGAGGGAAAGGGCATCTGTGAGCTTCCAGTCCATCTGCACCAGAGGGGTGC
Organism: Bacteroidales bacterium; assembly: GCA_017616595.1. Classification (GTDB taxonomy): domain Bacteria; phylum Bacteroidota; class Bacteroidia; order Bacteroidales; family UBA932; genus Cryptobacteroides. The sequence continues at coordinate 2,956 of JAFZXV010000110.1, read as the reverse complement.
GGCTGAAGGGGCCGAACGGGGCGCCGCTCTCCAGGGAGAAGATGTCGGGAAGGTCTGCGCCCATGGGGTGCCAGGCCTGGCCAATCTTCCAGCTGCGGTTGTCTTTGCCCACGGTTATGAATGCCTGGCGAAGACGGAACTGGGCGGTGCCGGTGTTGCCGGTGAGGCCGGAGTAAAAATCCGCCTCGAACTTGCCGCCGATCTTGTAATCCTTTACGTCGTAACCGCTTATATCCAAACCAAGGCGGGAAGTAAGGGCTGCGAAGCGGAAGGAGGATACGTTGTTTACGTCTTCCTCCCCTACCATCTTGACGTCTTTGGGCATCCAGTAGTAGAAGTCTTCCGTGCCGGCGCTGCTCACGCGGGAGTCGTAGGTAAAATAGTTACGGACAAAGCCGTACAGTTTGAACTTGGGGCCATCCTGGGCGCCGAGGCTGAGGCTCAGCGCAAGCAGGGCGGCGGCTGCGATTGCGAATCTTTTCATACTAGGCTGCAGGGAAAGGGAAAACCTTGGTGAGCAGGAAGTAACCGAGCACGAATCCTATTGTGCCGACGATGATGCCTATCTTGGTCATATCCGATGTCTTTACAAGACCTGTGGAAGATGCGATGGCATTGGGAGGCGTAGAGATAGGGAACAGCATTGCAATGGATGCGCAGACAGCGATGAACGGGATCATTGCATACATGCCGCCCATTGCGACGAATTGGGCGTTGTTGGCGGCGGAAGGATCTGCCATTGCGGTGCCCACGACAACCAGGATGGGAACGAGCAGGGCGGCGGTGGCGCTGTTGCTGATGAAGTTGGAGAGGAAGTAGCACACGAGGCCAGCGATTACGAGCACGAGAATGACGTTCATGGTGCTGAACGGTATGGCGTTGATGAGCGCCGCGGCAAGGCCCGTCTTGTTAAGACCAGTACCGAGCGCGAAGCCGCCGGCCACCAACCAGAGCACGCTCCAGTTGATTTCTTTGATATCCTCTTTGCCAAACACTCCGGTGCAGGTATAGACTGCCAGAGGGATGAGGGCCACGATATTGGAGTTGATGCCGGTGAGGGACTCGGTTACCCAGAGGAGGATGGTTACGAAGAAGGTGATCCAGGCTACGTAATCCTTCCAGATCCATTTATGGGCCTTGGTCTCTATCTTGAGCTCGATCTTGTCTGACTTGAAGGGGAAGAAGAGCTGCAGGAGTATCCAGGCAATGACTATCATGACCACCACATAGGGAATCATCCTGGACATCCAGGTGGCAAAGCTGATCTGATAGCCGGCGTTCTCCAGGGCACCGATTGCAATGGCGTTGGGAGGCGTTCCGATGGGGGTTCCGATGCCGCCGAGGTTGGCCGCCACGGGGATGGAAAGGGCAAGGCCGACCTTGCCGGTTTCATCTTCCGGGAGGGCTTTGAGCACAGGTGCGAGGAATGCGAGCATCATGGCGGCGGTGGCGGTATTGCTCATGAACATCGAGAAGATGGAGATGATGATGAGGAAGCCGAGCAGCACCATCTTGGGCTTTTTGCCGAAGAGGCCGAGTAGGCCCTTTGCGATGACTGCGTCCATTCCGTATTTGGAGGCGATGATTGCCAGTACGAAGCCGCCCATGAACAGCATGACCACGGGGTCTGCGAAGGAGGCCATAATGCTCTTGTAGTCTACCAGGGCGCCTGCCTCCGGCTTGCAGAGGAATGCCAGGCCCTTGTTGGAGACCGTGAGCAGCATTACTACGATGACTATGAGGGATGTTGTCCAGTTGGGGATGATTTCAAACATCCACATAAGGGCTGCGAACACGAACACAGCTATCATGCGCTGCTGGACGGGAGTGAGGTCCGGGATTCCGAAAAATGATGTAGGAACGGCCCAGAGAAGGATTGTGACTATGAGCACGAGAGGCAGAAGCACACAATACTTTACAGAAAACTTGCTGTTGGACATATCAAGGTTAAATTTGTTACAAATTTGCAGCCTCAAATTTACGAAATATTTCTTACTTTTGTGAAGAACACTGGAACTATAATGGACAAATTTATGCAAATCGCCATACGCGAAGCGCGTAACGGCATAAACCACGGCCACGGAGGCCCCTTCGGCACTGTAATAGTCAAAGACGGAGAGATAGTAGGCCGCGGGCATAACCGCGTGCTCAAGAACAACGACGCCACCTGCCACGGAGAGATAGCGGCCATCCGCGCCGCCGGCAAACGCCTCGGCACATACGACCTGAGCGGCTGCGTGCTATACACCACGGGCGAGCCCTGCCATATGTGTCTCTGCGCCTGTATGTGGGCCAATATCAGCAAGATATACTACGGCTGCACCATAGCCGACAACGACCGCATAGGCTTCCGCGACGACAAATTCGACAAAATCTTCGGCGGCCGCGAGAAGCTCCCCGGCTTTATGGAAGAGCTGGACCGCGCCGAGTGCATCAAGCTCTTCGACGACTACATGGCCATGAGCCACGAGAGCTATTAGGCCTCTACCCAGAGAAATACCTTGTCTCCCCTTCTGACGTGCTCGCCGGAGGGGCCGGCGGGTATGGCAACCGAGCAGCGTGTGCCTTTGGGGGCCAGGTCGCACGGCTTGAGCTCCAGGCGCATGTCGTCCACTACGGTCTGGGTGATGCCGCTGGTTGCGCCTATCACCATAATCTCGTCCCCTTTGTGCAGGTCTGCGGCCTCCACGGCAATTTCTGCAACGCCTATCTTGTCGAACCAGTTGCTTATCTTGCCCAGGTAAACCTTGCGCCTGGTGGCCTGGGAGCCATATACAGAGCTCCACTCCCCTAACGGCGCGCCCTGATAATAGCCGTCCCAGAAGCCGCGGTTGAAGACCTCGCCGAGCTCCGACTTTAGCTCCGCCGCCATCTCGGGCGTGTAGCTGCCGTCGGCCACGGCGTCGGCGGCGGCGCGGTAGCAGCGGGCACAGCGGCCAACGTACTCCGCGCTGCG
>JAFZXV010000109.1 GCA_017616595.1 Bacteroidales bacterium | reverse complement strand
GTTTCCCCAATTCTTCCGGTCCCCGCAAAGAGGGCTGTCTGCCAAAAATGACTCATAGTATATTCATCGACTGTTCGCGTATCTTTTCCAGCTCGTCCTTCATCTTTACGACGGCCTTCTGTATGCGCGCGTGATTTGCCTTGGAACCGGTGGTGTTTATTTCCCGCCCCATTTCCTGGATTATGAAGCCGAGCTTCTTGCCGGGATATTCCTCGTTGTCTATGGTGTCGAAAAAGTAACGGCAGTGCTGGCGCAGGCGGACTTTCTCTTCGTTAATGTCGTATTTCTCAAGGTAGAAGATCATCTCCTGCTCAAAGCGCTCGGGGTCGAGTTTTACACCTACGTCTTCCGCCGTCTTGAGCAGACGCTCGCGCACAGTGGCAATGCGCTCGGCCTCGCAGCTCTCAACCTCGTTTTCAAGCTCGAGGATGGCCTCCACGCGGCCGCGGACGTCTTTATACAGAGCCTCTCCCTCGTGCCTGCGGTAGGCTACGATAGCCTCCAGGGCCTCGTCAAAGGCCTTTTCCACCTTGGGCCAGTTGTCCTGGGTAATGACGTCGCGCTTGGCAGTATCCAGCACGTCCGGCATACGCAAAAGCGTGGCCAGCAGGTAGTTGGGCTCCTGAAGAGGAAGGTTTGCTGCGCCGACGGCATCTCCGAGTTCCGCTATCTGGCGATAATATTCCAGGGCCAGGTCTCGGTTGATAGTACGGGAAGAAGAGCCGGCGTTAGGCTCCCAGGTAAGGAAAACGTCGATGGTACCACGCTGCAGGCGGTCTGCCAGCTTCTTGCGAAGGGGCATCTCCTTGTCTTTGGGGATGAGCGGAGTCTTGAGGGAAATCTCTGCCGTCTTGGCGTTGACGGAACGGATTTCGATTATGAGCTTTCCGCCCTCGAGCAGGACTTCCGACCTGCCGTAACCTGTCATCGACTGTATCATGCTACCAATACTTGATTACACCCATTTCCAGGCCCCAGCAGCCGTCGGTTATGACGGGGGTCTGGTGACCGTCCGGGTCTTCCACGTATTCGAATCCGTCTACGAAGTAATGGGAATGGCCGCCAACCACTATGTCTACGCCCTTGATAAGAGCGGCGTTGGCCAGGTCTTCATCCCATCCCTGGTGGGAAAGGAGGATAACCATATCGCACTTCTCTACGTTACGCAGATGGTCGGCCCAGCGGTTGGTCTCCTTGACAGGGTCCAGCTGGGGGATGCGGGAAGAGATGGTCTTGGACACGCAGGTGCTGATATCCGTCTCCAGCCCTATGATGCCTATCTTCATTCCGCCGCGCTCAACGATGGCGTAGGGCTTGACGTACTGCCCCAGCTCGAAGGAGCTCAGGTCCAGGTTGCAGCATACTATGGGGCAGTTGATGTCTTTCATGCGGGAGGTGAGGTCTTCGATGCCGTCGTCGAACTCGTGGTTGCCGAGGGTGATGGCGTCGTAACCCATTGCGTTGACCATCTCAACCTCGAGGCGTCCGTGAAGCTCGGTATAGTAGGAGGTTCCCTGGTCGAAGTCTCCGGCGTGGAGAAGGAGCACCTTGTCTGTGCCGTTGGCCTTGCGCACGGAGTCTACGAATGCGGCGCGCTCTATGATGCCGCCGCGGCCGTCGCGCAGAGGGTCGAGGTGGGAATGGGTATCGTTGGTGTGCAGGATGACGAGTTTGGGCCCGCAGGCGCACAGGGCGGCGGCTGCCGCAAGAATTGCAAATATCCGTTTCATTACTTTACGATGACCCTCCCGTCGGTCTGGTATTCTATTGCCTTGCCCTCAGCGGTAAGCTGACGGATGTATTTCTCTATGGCGTCTCCGATTATGGTATCGGATACTATGAGCTTGGTGGCGCCGTAGCCCACGTGGATGTTGTCTCCGCCGTCCAGCAGGAAGTCTACGGTGGCTACGCCATACTTCTTCTTGGGATCTATAGGCTGGCCACCCACCTCGACGCTCTCCAGCTTATGGTCTGCGATGACCATCTTAACGCCGCTGACGCACTGGGGGCCGTATTCTGCTATCTCGTTCATCAGGTGGAGGAGATTCTCTCCGCTGAGCTGCACCCAGCAGAGCTTGTTGACGAAGGGGAACATGGAGCGGATATCGTCCAGGAGCACGTCGCCCTCGGGCATATCCACGCGGATGCCGCCAAAGTTGGTAACCGCCACGTCCGTGGGCATGCCGGTTACGCGGGCTGTCTCTTCACGCACGAAGTCCACCACGAAGTTGCTCAGCTCCGACTCGGGGCGTGAGGCGGACATGGCGCGGGTGGAGAATGCGATAACTTCTTTTACATCGGCCATTGCCGGCTGGGCGCAGATGAGTGCGGTAGCTACCGCCGGTGTTGCGCCGCAGGTGAAGACCGCGCCGTTGGGAGCCACGTAGGAGCCGTCTTCCGCAATTTTACCGAGGGCCTCGGGGATGTTGTCCGCCGAGGGTGCGGTTACGCCGGTGAGACGGCCGTTGATGGAGACCTTCTCCCAGGTGAAACCGCTCTTGCAGGACACCAGCACCGAAAGGGCGATGAGGATGAATGCCAGTTTCTTCATAAATTATTTCTGTTTAAACCAATTCCAGAGATCTTTCCAGGTGGATTTCTTGCCGAACATCAGGATGCCGACCTTGTATATCTTTGCCGATGCCCAGGCAAAGAGGGCCACGGTTACGACCAGCAGGCCAACAGACACGGCAATCTGCCAGAACGGAACACCGAAAGGCAGACGGGCAAGCATCACGATGGGCGATGTGAAAGGAATCATGGAGCCCCAGAACACTATTGCGCTGTCCGGAGCCTTGAATGCATAGAATGCGATGAAGAAGCCGAGCAGCAGCGGCACCGTGAGCGGAAGCTGCAGCTGGCTGGAATCTCCCTCGTTCTCTACTGCTGAGCCTATGGCTGCAAACATCGACGCATAGAGCATGTAGCCGAAGATGAAGAAGATCACGAAGCATACCAGAATGGATACTATGGGCAGGTTCTGGATGGTGGAAACTACGACGGAAAGGCCGTCAGGGTCGGACAGGGCCTCGGTAGCGGCCTCCATCTGCTCTGCGGACACCCCGTTCATGGATACGATTTCCGTTGCGTTTGCCCCGCCGAGGAGCTTGGGACCGCCCACAACGCCCACTATGCCAATTATAGCAACGGTGAGTATGATCCAGAGGAAGAACTGGGTGAGAGCCACAAGCGCCACGCCGATAATCTTTCCGAACATCAGCTCTGTGGCCTTGACGGAACTTACGAGCACCTCGACCACGCGGCTGGACTTCTCTTCAATCACGGAAGACATTACCATGGCGCCGAAGATGGTGATGAACATGTAGATTATCATGCCCAGGATCATGGAGACGGCCATATACACGCCCGACTCGGAAATCTTCTCTTCTCCGGCCTCGCTGATGGTGTAGGACTTGAGTTTGACGTGGGTCTTGACGTCGCGCATGATCTCCTTGAGGTTCTCCACCCCGTATTGGTCTATGCGCCAGGACTCCACTGCGCTGTCCAGCTTGTTGTTGATGTTGCCGCTGAGGTCTACGCCAAGGGGCTTGACCGAATAGATGTCTGCGCTTACTGTGCGGTTTTCCGCATCCAGGTCTGAGACCACAAGGAGGGCGTCGTAGCCGAGGGCCTCGAGGGAGGTCTTGACGGACTCGGGATCCTGCCCGTCCAGCACTGCATAGGTTGCGGTTTCCGTATCTTCCAGCGTGGGGGCCACAAGGCCGGAACGGTCTATTACCGCTATGTTCTTGGAGCTTTCTTTGGTGCCCAGCATGATGAGGGTGGGCAGCATGCAGAGGGCTGCGAAGAGGATAGGCACCAGGAAGGTGGTAACGAGGAAACTCTTCTTCTTGACCTTGTTGAGGTATTCCCTGCTG
>JAFZXV010000108.1 GCA_017616595.1 Bacteroidales bacterium | reverse complement strand
GCCCGTGGGATGACGTTAAGCACAGACAGCCAGATTGCGTCTGAACGGGTGAGGATAAGGGAACCCTCTCCACCAAGGTAGAACGGCTCGCTGCTATGGGTCATCATCACCAGGAATATGGCCGTAACCCTCAGCGCGTCAATCCATACTTCTCTGTTCTTTTGCATAGGCGCAATGTACGGATTTTTTTTGGTATCTTTGCCATTATGAGAAAAACAGTCTTATTTGTCGCTATGAGCGCACTCGTTATTGCTTCCTGCGCACCGCAGGTTCCCCAGGCCCGCAAAGACGGCACCGTTGATGAGTATTTCGGCACCGAGGTCGCCGACCCTTACCGCTGGCTGGAAGACGACAATTCCGCGGAGACCGCAGCGTGGGTGGAGGCGGAAAACCGCTACACACAGCATTATCTCAGTAAGATTCCCTTCCGCGGCAAACTGCTTGACCGCCTGATGGAAGTGGCCAATTATGAGAAAGTAGGCACACCCACGCTGAAGCGCAACGGCAAATGGTACTTCTACAAGAACGACGGACTGCAGAACCAGAGCGTCCTTTACGAGATGGATTCCCTTGACGGCGAGCCCCGCGTGCTCCTCGACCCCAACACCCTCAGCACAGACGGCACCGTGGCCCTCAAGGGCGTGTTCTTCAGCAACGACTGCAAGTATATGGCCTACAGTATCTCCCGCAGCGGCAGCGACTGGGAGGAGTTCTACGTAATGGACCTTCAGACAAAGGAACTCCTGCCGGACCATATCGAGTGGGCCAAGTTCTCCGAGGCCGCATGGAGGGGCGACGGCTTCTACTACAGCGCCTACGACGCACCAGAGAGCTCCGAGTTCTCCAGCAAGAACGAGGTGCACAAGATCTACTATCATCGCATCGGCACCCCGCAGAGCGAGGATGAACTCTTCTTCTCCAACCCCGACGAGCCGCTCCGTTTCTATATCCTCAGCATCAATGAAGAAGAGACGATGGCCTTCCTGTTCGAAGAGGGCGCAGACCTTGGCAACAACTTATACGTCAAAGACTTGGTGCGCGGCGGAGACTTCATCCAGATGACACCCGATATGAAGAGCACCTGCTACCCCGTCGAGACGGACGGCGACAAGATCTTCATCTACACCAACGCCGGCGCCCCGATGAACCGCCTCATGACGGCAGACGTCCGCAAGCCTCAGCAGGCCAACTGGAAGGTGCTCGTCCCCGAGGCCGACTGCGTGCTTGACGGCGTCATCTTTGTTGCCGACAAAATGATCCTCAGCTACTCCGAGGACGCATCGACGCACGCCTACATCTGTGCCCTGGACGGCTCCGGACGTCAGGAAATCCAGCTCCCAGGAGTCGGCAGCGCAGGCTTCAACTGCCGCAAGGGCGAGCCGTGGTGCTTCTATTCGTACGCCTCCTTCACCGTGCCCGGCACCATCTACACCCTCGACCCGCAAACGCTCGAGAGCAAGGTCTACCGCGAGCCCAAGACGGCGTTCGACCTGTCCGGGCTGGAGAGCCGCCAGGTCTTCTTCGCCTCCAAAGACGGCACCCGCATCCCCATGTTCCTGACGTACCGCAAGGGCATCGAGCTCGACGGCAGCAACCCCGTCTACCTTTATGGATACGGTGGCTTCAACGTGTCTCTGCCCCCGTCCTTCTCCACCACCCGCATCCCCTGGCTCGAGAGCGGCGGCATCTATGCCCAGGTGAACCTTCGCGGCGGCAGCGAGTACGGAGAGGCATGGCACCTTGCCGGCACCAAGATGAACAAGCAGAACGTGTTCGACGACTTCATCGCCGCTGCCGAATGGCTGATTGCCGAGGGTTGGACGAGTCCGGAGAAACTGGCCATCGTGGGTGGCTCCAACGGCGGTCTGCTGGTTGGCGCCTGCATGACGCAACGCCCCGATCTCTACGCAGTTGCCATCCCCGAGGTGGGTGTGATGGATATGCTCCGCTACCACAAGTTCACCATCGGTTGGAACTGGGCGCCCGACTACGGCACTTCCGAAGACAGCCCTGAAATGTTCAGGTACCTGCTGGGCTACTCGCCGCTGCACAACCTCAAGCCGGGAGTGTCCTATCCCGCCACCCTCGTGACAACCGCAGACCACGACGACCGCGTGGTGCCGGCACACTCCTTCAAGTTTGCCGCAACGCTGCAGGAATGCAACGCAGGGCCCAATCCGGCTTTGATAAGGATAGATGCCAAAGCCGGCCACGGCGGCGGCAAGCCCCTGGCCAAAGCCCTTGAGGAGCAGGCCGATATCTACGCCTTCATAATGAAGAATCTGGGGATGGAGTATTAGGCAGCTCAGATCCCAGTGGTGATTAATTTGGGGAAGGTCTGCCACCTTTTTGGGGAAGGTCTACTTTTCCCCCCGGGGACCTTCCCCAGCACTTCTGCCTCCCAGGGCCCTCTGTGCCATTTCTGGCGTGGAAGGTCACGGCACTTTTTTGAGACCTTCCCCAAATCATCCTGACACCTTCCCCAAACGCACCCGTGACCTTCCCCACGGAATCAGGCTTTGGCGCCTCTCGGTGGCCATTTCTCCCGGGGAAGGTCGCGGAGAAAGACAAATGCGCACACTACTTCTTGACGGGCTTCCGTCCGATGGCCATCTCGACTTCTTCGGGTTCCAGGCCTG
>JAFZXV010000107.1 GCA_017616595.1 Bacteroidales bacterium | reverse complement strand
GTCTTCTGCCAAAAGGGTTCCGGAGAACTTGGCGCTGGAAGATCCTGCGCCTTCACTGAGAGTGAACGTGTACTGGTTGCCGGATTCTTTTGCGATGACGTTGATCTCGTCTCCGGCCGACCAGAGGACGTTCATTCCGTCCAGCTCGGTCTTGGTGGATTCTGGTGCGGTAACGGAGAAGGTCTTGACGACCGTACCGCCGGATACGGGGGCTGTTTCCTTGTTGCAGGAGACTGCGAGCAGAGCTGATGCTGCTATGCAAAATGCAAATAACTTTTTCATAACCGTTTCCTCCTGTTACCAAGTAATGTCATCCCATCCGCCATCTTCGAGTGAGGGGATGGTCCCTCCGTCGCTCTCTGCAAGGAAGCTGGTGGCGTATTCAGCTTCGAGCCATTCTGCCGCCGGTGCGGCATAGTGTTTTTTTGTCATAACGTATTGTGTCTGTATTAATTACAACGTAACTCCGCTCTTGAAAATCGCTATTTCCCTATACCCGTTGCTCTCTGCGCGTACGGGCTCGCCGTTTGCAACGGCCAGCACGGCGTCTATGAAACGCCCCGCCACGGCCTCCATCGGCTCGTCCTGTACAAGCACGCCGGCGTTGAAGTCTATCCACCCGGGCTTGCCCTCTGCCAGCGGCGTATTTGTGCTGATCTTCATGGTAGGGACAAAGCTCCCGAAGGGGGTGCCGCGGCCCGTGGTGAAGAGTACGATCTGGCAACCCGATGCGCCCAGGGCCGTGCTGGCCACCAGGTCGTTGCCGGGGGCGCTCAGCAGGTTCAAACCTTTGACGCTCAGGCGCTCGCCGTACTTCAGCACGTCGCGAACCAGGCTCTTTCCGCACTTCTGAGTGCATCCGAGGCTCTTTTCTTCCAGCGTGCTGATGCCTCCCGCCTTGTTGCCCGGCGAGGGGTTCTCGTACACAGGCATACCCTGCGCGATGAAGTATTCCTTGAAGTCGTTGATGAGGCTCACAGTCTTGTCGAAGGTGGCCCTGTCTGCGCAGCGGTTCATCAGGATGGTTTCTGCGCCGAACATCTCGGGCACCTCGGTGAGCACGGTGGTGCCGCCCTGCGCCACTATCCAATCGGAGAAGACGCCCAGAAGGGGATTTGCGGTGATGCCGCTGAGGCCGTCGGACCCGCCGCACTTAAGGCCCACGCGAAGCTCGGCAACGGGCACTTCGGTACGCACGTCCTTGCTTGCAACTGCGTAAATCTCACGCAGTTGCTGAAGGCCGTACTCGATCTCGTCGCCCACCTTCTGCGTGGCGAACATACGCACGCGGCTCTCGTCCACAGGGCCCACGAGCTCGCGGAATGCATCGAGCTGATTGTTTTCGCACCCCAGGCTCACCACCAGCACGCCGCCGGCATTCGGGTGATGCACCATATCCGCCAGCACCGTGCGCGTATTCTCGTGGTCAGGCCCCAGCTGCGAGCATCCGTAATTATGGGGGAATGCCACTATGGCATCCACCCCGCTTTCATTGCCGGCCTGAAGGGCAATCTCTTCCTTGAAGCGCTCCACCAGTTGCTGGCAGATGCCGTTGACGCATCCCACGGTGGGGATGACCCATATCTGGTTGCGTATGCCCACCTGGCCGTCTGCACGCCTGTATCCGCGGAAGGTGCGTTTGCTTGCGGCGGGCTCAATATTCACCAGAGCCGGCTCATATCTATATTCCAGCAGCCCCTCGAGATTGGTCTTGATGCAGCTGTGGTCCACCTTAGTGCCGGCGAATACATTGCCTGTGACGTGACCGATAGGGAAGCCGTATTTGATTACGTCGTCTCCTGCCCTGAGGCTGTCCAGCAGCACCTTATGGCCTCTGGGGACATCTGTCTGCAGCGTCACGCCCTCCACGACCTCGCCCTTGCAGAGGTCCTGCAGCGCCACCGCCACATTGTCATCTGGATTGATTTTAATGTACTTCATCAGAATTTAAAGTAATTCTTTGCGTTGTTGTAGGAGATGTTTTCCACCATCTTGCCGATGAAATCAATCTCGCTTGCAGGGAGCTTGCCGTCTTCTATGTCGCGGCCGAGCACGTCGCAGAGGATGCGGCGGAAGTACTCGTGGCGCGGGTAGCTGATGAACGAGCGGCTGTCTGTGAGCATTCCCACAAAGCGGCTGAAAAGCCCCAGCACGCTCAGGGCGTTCATCTGCTTGCGCATGCCGTCTTCCTGATCCAGGAACCACCAGCCGCTGCCGAACTGCATCTTGCCGGGCACCGTGCCGTCGTTGAAGGTATACGCCATAGTCATCATTACCTCGTTGTCCTTGGGATTGAGGCAATAGAGGATGGTCCTGGCCAGCTTGTCCTCCGACGCCAGACGGTCGAAGAAACGGTGGCCGGCGGCAGCGGTAGGCAGGTCGTGAATGGCATCGTATCCCGTGTCGGGGCCAACGAGGCCGAACATCTTGGTATTGTTGTTGCGTATTGCGCCGATGTGGAACTGCTGTGCCCAGCCGGCCTCGGCGTCCATGACAGCCTGGTCGTGCAGGAACGCGCTGCGGAATCTCTCCAGCTCGCGCGGCCCGGGAGCGATTCCCATAAGCACTTTCTTGAATATGAGCTCAATCTCAACTTCTTTGTAATCAGCAGCATAGAATGTCTCAAGGCCGTGGTCGGAAAGCTTGCAGCCGTTGGCGGCAAAGTAGTCGTGGCGAATCTTGAGGGCCTCCTGCAGGTCGGCATAGGAATCTATTTCCTTGCCGGCAGCCTCGCCAAGCAGCTTCAGGTACTCCTTGTATGCGGCGGGATTCTCTATGGCCATGGCCTTGTCCGGCCTCCATGCGGGAATCACGCGGGTGCCGAAGGGCTCGGCGGCAATCTTCTTGTGCCAGCGCAGGTCGTCGGCCGGGTCGTCGGTGGTGCAGACCACCTCTACCCCGAACTTGCGGATGAGCGCCTGCCCGCGGAACTCCGGGGTCGCCAGCTTGGCGTTGCACTCCTCAAAGATCTCCCTCGCGGTGGCGGGGCAAAGGAGCTTGTCTATTCCAAAGACCCTGCTCAGTTCCAGATGCGTCCAGTGGTACAGCGGGTTGCGCATAGTGTACGGCACAGTCTCAGCCCACTTCTCGAAGGTTTCCCATGCGCTGTGGGTGCCACCGGTGAGGTACTCCTCGGGAACGCCGTTGCCGCGCATCGCGCGCCATTTGTAATGGTCTCCGTAGTGGCCGTCCACCAGCCAGAGCTGGGTGATGTCACGGAACTGGATGTTCTCTGCAATCTGCTGCGGTACGAGGTGGCAGTGGTAGTCTATGATGGGCATGCCTTCCGCGTGCTCGTGATAGAGGCGCTTCGCCGTTTCGGTCTGAAGCATAAAGTCTTTGTGAATGAAGCTCATAATGATTGTATTGATTTGGGAGGGAGCCGGGGTATCACCCCCGACTCCCCAAAAGTATTACCAGCGAGGGTCGCCGTAGCCTTTCCAGGCGCCCTTCACTGTGAATTTACCGGTTGCGGTATCGCCGCTGAAAGGAGTGTCCTCCAGCACCTGTCCGGCAGCCTCGATGTCCTCTGCGGTCATCGTGTTCCACCAGCTGTAAGGCTCGGCGGTATCGATGTCCCAGAAGAGGTTGTCGGTGATGTACGGGTGGGCAATCTTCTCGGATGCGGTGGAGACAAGCTTGGGGAAGCCCTGCTTGTTGGAAGCGGTGGACTCTTCAGCCTCGCGGTGCATGCTTGCGAAGATGTTCTTCGTGACCTTGATCCTGCGGGCGGCGGAGCTGAGGGCTGCAGGAGCTGCGGCGGCGCTTGAACGCACGTGCATGATTCCGTTGTTGTCCTTGCTGTCGACGGAGCAGAGGTTGAAGAAGGTATTGTTCTGCACGAGCACGGAGCCGCACTTGACTGCTGCATCGACCCTGACGAAGGTGCGGATGCCGTTCCAGAAGGTGCTGTTGAGGACCTTGATGCCGTCGACCGAGCCTTTGCGGAAGTCGATGAAGTCGCCGCTGGTGCCGAAGTCGTGAACCAGCACGCCTTCGACGCGCACGGGACCCATAACGGACTCTCCGGAGCCGCTGATGAGGCGGTTGCCGAAGCCGTAGATCTCGCAATCCTTGATGGTGATGCCGTCCATGGTGACGGAAGCGTCGATGTCGACCATGTTGCCGACCTCGACGTCACCGCTCACGCCGCCGAGGCGCAGGTTCTCAAGCACGAATGCTCCCTCGGTGCCTGCAAGCTTGTAGCCGCCGAGAACCTCTGGCTTGACGCCGCTGGAGGTAACGCCCTTGAGGGTGACTCCCTTGGACAAGGTGATCACGCCTGCAGAAGCACCCTCGATGCCGGTGAGGTCGTAGCTCTTGCCGGTGAGGAGGATAATGTCCTTGCCTGCAGAGAGAGCATTGATAAGTGCCTCGGTATCAGCAACCTTGAAAGGTTCGCCCTCAGACACGGGAGTGGTTATCCAGCGGGGGTCGCCGACGCCTTCGCTGGCAGCGAGAGCGTGAACCACGGTGAGGTCAAGCGAAGAAGCGTCCTTGAACAGGTCTGCGCTCAGCACGACGCCGTAACCTGCGGTGGCAATCTCCTCGGTGATGCGGCCTGCGGTCCAGAAGCTGTAGGACTCGCCGGTCTCGATGTCGGAGTAGAAGTTACCCTCGAAGGTAGGGATCTTGCTTGCTGAGTTGGTGGAGACGAGCTTGGGATAGCCGTTGGCCTGGCCCGGGGTTTCCGCCGCGCGGTGCATACCTGCAAAGATGTTCTTGCGCACTATGAAATCGGACTCCTGGAGCGAAGTCGCGCGCACGTGGAAAATACCGTTGTTGTCTTTGCTGTCTACATAGCAGTTGTTGTAGAAGGTGTTGTTCTCCACCAGCACTGAGCTGAGCTGGACGGATGCGTCTATGCGGGCGAACGTGCGGATTGCCTGGGCAAAGGTGTTGCCCTTCACCTTGAGTGCCGTGAGTGCGCCCTTGCGCACGTCGATGAAGTCGCCGCTCGTAAAGTCCGCACCTTCAAGGCCGATTACGAAGTTGCCGGTGAACTCGGCGCTCGTAACCTTGCCGGTCTTGTTCATGTAGAACAGACGGTTCTTGTAGGCGGAGATTGCGCAGTCCTTGAGGCTGAAGCTGTTCATGACGGCGTTGTCGTCGGCTACCTCGAACACGTTGTCCACGGTGGAAGCGCCGTAGAATATCACGTTCTTGGCGCTGAAGGAAGTGGCTCCCTCCTTGAAGATGAAGCCGCCGATGAACCTGGCGCCCGGCTCAGCTATGATGCTGAGGGGAGCGACGAGGGTAATCTTGCCTGCAGCCACCTCTGAGACGGTTTCCGGAACGGAAGTGAGGTCGAAGCTGGCCCTCTCGAGGGTGATGACCTTCTTGCCTGCCGCCACTGCGCTAAGGAACTCGTCGATGTTCTTGACGGATATCTCCGGGCTGGGCGTGGAGCCGGCCATGGGATTCCACCTCGGGTCGCCTGCGCCTGCGTTCATCATCACGCCGTTGGTGAGGGTGAAGTCGAGGTTCTCCGCGTCTTTGCAAGGATCTGCGGGCAGTACTGCGCCGCCGCCTGCGGTTGACTCTTCGCGCGTGATGAAGGAGAAGAACGAGTATGCGGCCTTCTCTTCACGCTCCTCTACGTTGTAGAACCAGTTGTTCGCGATGGTGGCGGGAACGATGCCTGCCTTGCTCTTGAACTTAGGGAAGCCATTGGCGTGGCCCGGTTCGGTGTCGATGAGGATGGAGTAGAAGAAGTTGTTTAGCACCTGGTAGCTGTACAGGCCGCTTCCGGCAGCGCTGCGGATGTGCAGGATACCGTTGTTGTCTTTGCTGGACGCGTTGGTGGCGACCTTGTAGAAGGTGTTGTTCTTGATGAGTGCAACGTTCATCTCGTGACCAGCGTCGGTACGTACGAAAGTGCGGCAGCTGTTGGCCACGGTGTTGTTCTCGAATACGAACTCGTGGTGTGCGCCTGCACGCATGTCGATGTAGTCGGCTCCGTCGGAGCTGTCGGTGATGAGGTTGCCCTTGAAGATGACGTGCTGTACGCTGGATGCAGCCTTGCCGGAGTTGTCGTACAGGGCCTTGGTGCCGTGCAGCCAGCTGTCGTAGACTGCCACTGTGTCGAGCACGGGAGCGTTGGTCTTGTCGTCTATGAGCACGGATGCGCCGTTGCCCACGATCTCGAGGTTGCTCAGCACTACGCTGCCGCCTATCTCTCCGCTCAGGGTGAAGTTGGCGGTGAGCTTGCTCATCTTGCCGCCGCTGGTCTGACCCTTGAGGTGCAGAGGGGCGTTGAGGGTGACGGCACCTATCTCATATACGCTTTCGGAGTACTTGAGGGTGATGGCGTCCTTGCCCGCGGCGATTGCGTTGAGCAGGTCTTCTGCGCTGGATACCACAAACTCGTCGCTCACGGGCCCTGTGTTTGCGGGCAGCACTGCGAATGCAGCCACTCCAGCCTCGGACTGGGTGTTGTAAATATCGCTGGCAGAAGGATTTGCGTAAACCTTTGCCTCAAAGCTGCCGGCGTCGAGCATAGCGGTGGTCTTGCCCTCGATGGTGAATTCGAGTCCGTCAACCGCGTATGTCTTGCCGCTGAAGACAACGGAATAGCTTGCAGCATTCTGTACGGCATCCCAGCTGATCTTCACGTCCACAGCCTCGCCGGCGGTGAAGGAAGAAGGATCGGCCTTGGGTGCGGGAGCGGGCAGGGCGGTGTTGACCGCGCTCACGTCTTCGCTCCAGGCAAGCTCGGCGAGTGCAACCTCACCGGAGGCATAAACATAGATCCAGCTGGGCTCGGAGATGTCGGAGATGACTATCTTCTGGGCTGCGGGAGCGTCTGCAACTGGGGAGACGCCGCCCTTGACGATGAGTGCGCCGCCGGCAAGAGGCTGGGTGGCGATTATAACGTGACCCGTGCCTTCTCCTGCGGCCCTTGCGACCACGGAGCCGGGGGCGGCAACCTTGAAGGCCATAAAGCCGTCGGCAGGCACCTGGTTGCGGTCTGTGACGGTGGCGCCGGTGAATGCGAGCATTCCGTCAGCAGCCACGATGGGGCAGGTCTCGGACGCCGCCACGAGCAGCTCGTCGCGTACCATCTGCTTCTTGATGGTGCCGGAGAAGTTGCGGGCGTTGCCCAGATCCCATACGTGAGGGCC
>JAFZXV010000106.1 GCA_017616595.1 Bacteroidales bacterium | reverse complement strand
TTGGCTTTGCGCGAGGGGCCGGCTACTTGCCGGGTCTAATTTAAATGCCCTCGGTGCTTACCGTTGGATATAATCTTTCAGCGCTTCATCTATACGGGCGTTGACGGTATCGGCTATGGTGCGGCCTTTGGAGCCGAGGCCCGGGATTGAATAGAGGTCGCCGGCGGCGGCACGCAGCGAGCTCAACCCGATCTCGCCATTGTTTACGGCAGACAGCAGGGCAGTCAGCAGACCGTCGATATCTGCCGTGCTGACTTTGTAGCGCCACTTAAGGGCCTGGGCGCTGCTGGCAGGACGCGGGCCCCGGTTGCCGGAGCAGTCGACCGGCCGAATGGCGATGTCCGGGAACTCCCGGTGAAGCTTCTGGAGCTGCCCTTCATTGCCCCGGTATGCCTCGATCAGCTTGTCCAGCCCATCGTAGCGGCCGGTGGCACGTCCCTGCCCAAGACTGTTCTTCAGGCAGGAGTGGATGTCGTTGTACACGGGAACGACGGTGATAACGTCCATGCCCTGCTTTCTGGCGCCGTTGACAATGGCGGCCAGGACACCATCGCCTTCAGGTACTCCGTCGCATATCAGGCCCGATTTGTCCAGGCCAAGGTGGCGGACTGCGGTGCTTTTGCCGGAAGACGGCGGCCCCATCACTATCGTGAGGTCGCTTACGCCCTCCCGGAGTGCTTTCTGCACCATCCTGTCGAAGATGTTCATGTACAGCAGCAGCCCCGCCTCGCTGTAGTCGGAGGCGTTGGTGCCGGTGAAGCCAAGCGGGCGGAACAGAGACAGCACTTCGCCCGGATCTAGCTTGTTGCCGGCGGCACCGAGGTACTTGTCGGTCAGCTGGTCCATGCGCTGACGCACCCATTCGGCGGCATCGGCTCCGGTCAGCTGCACTTGGGGCGCCTCGATGGAGCAGGAAGCGGGATAGCGGTTCATGCGGGTGTGACGGCGGATGTCCATCACCTTTTCAGCGGCGAAGTATGAGTCGCCGGGGAGCTGGTAGCGGGCGTTCCCGTCCGGATCGGGGGTGAAGACCATCTGCGACGCTTCTCCGCGGTCGATATATTTCACCCGGCCCCTCGGGGAGAGGTTGTACTCGCCGTCGCCAAGGACGGCATTGACCACGCAGTTGGTGTCCCACATCCGCTGGCCCACCTCGCAATCGAACTGGGTATAGACGGTTTTGATGGGGTGGAGAACGGTATACGAGAGGTCGGCGAGGATGTCCTCGGACGTATAGTCCATCATTTCGCCGACGTTGGTGGGAGACAGCACAAGATCTACGTTTGACGGCAGCCTGTCGTAGAAAACGGCAGCGGCGGCGGAGGCCGTACGCATGTTGTAGCCGCTGAAATTGTCGTTGCCGTCAAAGTGCCCGGCCTGAACGTAGACGGACTTCACCTTGAGGCCGAACAATTCCACCCCGTCCAGCGGCGAGAATTCGTCGGCGCCCGATTCGAACAGCTGCGACAGGCATGTCATCATGCCGATGGCAACGACGACCACCGAGTTGTCGTCGGCCTCGCTGAGGAGCTTGCGGTAGAACTTATAGCCCTCGGGAAGCGTCGCCGGGTCGATGGAGCGTGGATAGAGCCATTCTCCGTCGGGCTTGCGGAAGTCGACCAGACGGCTGTAGGGAATGAAATCGAACGGATTCTTGACTCCGTTCCGTTCCAGTGCGATTGGAATGTCTGGGTGGCCGTAATACCGGTTGAATATGTCCACCAGGACGGCATTCCTGTCGCCCTCCCGGTCTACTATTATGCCCTTCAGGTCCACCATACCGTCTTCTATGTAATGGTATAGCATCACCAAAGAGAACAGGTCGTCTGTGCAGCTGCCGAAATCCGTATCCAGAATCATGGGAACAGGTTGCCTGAGCTGGTGATAGTTGCCGTAGCTGATGCCCTGCGCGTGGGTAATGGTTAATGAGTTCAGTGTAAATGCGAGCAGCGAAATGATTATCCGTTTCATGGCAAATATGATATGTTAGCTGGTTTGGCGTTGCTCTTTCATGAAATCAAGAAAACTTTCAAATATACACAAATTTTTTTCCTAGGGGTGTGCCGGTGAGCACCCCTAAGAGCATTTCCGGCCTTTTTTGAACGCGGGGGTGCATCAGCAAGCACCCATAAGCACAATTACTGTACGTTGGACAAACAGAGTGGCGCAGGTCCGGAAAAAGTTCGGGGTCCTGTGCCAGTAGAAAGAGTATATCAGTGATTTGCGGCGCAGGTCCCCGCTACTTTACCGGACCTGCGCCATAGTGAATCTCGTATGGATACCCGCTAAACGCGAAGAGGCGCCGGCAATTTGAATTGCCAGCGCCTCGGAAGCGTAGCGGGGGTGGGGCATGATCCCACGACCTCCGGATTATGAATCCGACGCTCTAACCAGCTGAGCTACCCCGCCGTCTGCTCTGGGGTGCACGGAATCTGACCTGACAGGCTCCGCTTTCCAGAGGAACGGACTGCAAAGATAGGGTAAAAAATTGAAATAGCAAGCATAACCTTTGTTATTTGAGATTTTTTTTCTACCTTTGCGTCCCCTAATTTTTAGAGGGGTCGCAACAATATATTATTAACCATTAAAGATCAAGACAATGGACACACAAAGCTACAAGACAGTCTCCCTCAACAAGGCTACTGTCAACAAGGAGTGGGTCGTCATTGATGCGACGGATCTCGCACTTGGTCGTCTCGCCTCCCGCGTGGCTCTTGTCCTTCGTGGCAAGACCAAGCCCGGCTTCACCCCCAATGTGGATTGCGGAGACAATGTCATCGTAATCAACGCAGAGAAGGTGGCCCTCGGCGGCAAGAAGATGACCGACCGCGTCTACACTCGCTACACCGGTTACCCGGGTGGCCAGCGTTTCAGCACGCCCAAGGAGATCCTCGAGAAGAGGCCGGCCGAACTCATCCGGAGAGCAGTAAAGGGTATGCTCCCCAAGAACCGTCTTGGCAGCGCGATCCTCGGCAACCTGCACGTTTATGCAGGTCCTGAGCACCCGCACCAGGCACAGAACCCCAAGGAAATCAAGTTAAACGAAATTTAAACAGAGCAAATGGAACAGACACACGCCCTTGGAAGACGTAAAGCAGCTGTAGCTCGCGTTTATCTCACTGCCGGTAAAGGCAACATCACGATCAACGACCGTCCTCTGGAGAACTACTTCCCCGCAGAGACCCTCCAGTACATCGTGAACCAGCCTTTCCAGGTAACCAACACCGCAGGTCAGTTTGACGTCAAGGTCACCCTCTGCGGCGGCGGTACCAAAGGCCAGGCCGAGGCCGTCCGCCTCGGAATCTCCCGCGCCCTCTGTGAGGTGGATAAAGAAGCTTATCGCGCATCTCTCAAGGCAGCCGGTTTCCTCACCCGCGACGCACGCGAGGTCGAGCGCAAGAAACCCGGTCAGCCCGGTGCACGCAGACGCTTCCAGTTCAGCAAACGTTAGTTATTTGTTGATTTATGGCACAGAGGCGGTTTTAAACATCCCCATTGGATGTTGCCGCCCTGCGGAAAAGGCCGGAGACCGGCACCCCCGCTACTCCGCCTTGAAGAAAAGAGGCCCGAACGGGCACAGTTTAAAACAAGAAACAAAACAAAATGTCACGTACAAATTTCCAAGAACTGCTTGATGCAGGCGTACACTTCGGACACCTCGCCCGCAAGTGGAACCCTAAAATGGCTCCCTACATCTTCGACCAGAAGAAGGGTACCCACATCATAGACCTGCACAAGACCATCGTCAAACTCGACGAGGCTGCAGAGGAGATGAAGATTTTGGCCAAGAGCGGCCGCAAGATACTCTTCGTAGCCACCAAGAAGCAGGCCAAGGACATCGTCAGCGAGAAAGCTGCCGCTGTCGGAATGCCTTCAGTAACCGAGCGCTGGGCGGGCGGTATGCTTACCAACTTCCCCACCATCCGCAAGGCCATCAAGAAGATGGGCACCATCGACAAGATGAAAGAAGACGGCACCTTCGAGAAGCTCGCAAAGCGTGAGCGCCTCCAGGTAGACCGCCAGAGGGCAAAACTCGAGAAGAACCTCGGCTCCATCCGCGACATGAGCCGCCTCCCTTCCGCGATCTTCGTGATCGACGTACAGAAAGAGGCCAACGCCGTCAAGGAAGCCAACCGCCTCAACATCCCGGTATTCGCAATGGTTGATACTTGTTGCGATCCCACACCCATTGATTATGTGATTCCGGCAAACGACGATGCGGCAAAGTCCATCGAGTGCATCATGAACGTCCTCTGCGCAGCTATCGCCGAGGGTCTTGAGGAGCGCAAGCTCGAGAAAGACAAAGAGGCTCCCGCAGAAGAAGAGGCCGCCGAGGCCCCCAAGGCAGCAACCCGCAAGCTCCGCGCACGCAAGGGCGCCAAGGCCGATGAGGCAGAGGCCCCCGCGGCAGAGCCCGTTGCAGCTCCCGAAGAGCCCGCAGCAGAGCCTGAGGCAGAATAAGTTCCACCAACTCAAAGAGATAAAGCTATGGCTATTACAGCAGCAGACGTAATGAAGTTACGCAAGATGACTTCCGCCGGTATGATGGATTGCAAGAAGGCTCTCGAAGAGGCCAACGGCGACTTCGAAAAGGCCGTCGGCATCATCCGCGAGAAGGGCAAGATGGTCGCCGCAAAGCGCGCCGACCGCGAAACCTCCGAAGGTGCAGTCAAGGCACGCATCGCAGGTGGCAAGGGTATCCTTGTATGCCTCGGATGCGAGACCGACTTTGTCTCCCGCAACTCCGATTTCCAGAACCTCGCAGAGGCCATCGCCGATGTGGCTATCGCCAATTGCCCTGCAGACCTCGAGGGTCTGAAGGCTTGCAAGATGGCAGACGGCTACACCGTGGCCGAGGCCGTTGAGGCTCAGACCGGCAAGACCGGAGAGAAGCACGTTCTCGTTGGCTACGCCATCGTAGAGGCCCCGTTCGTTGTGGAGTACATCCACAAGATCAACGGTAAGCTCGGTGCTCTCGTAGGATTCAACAAGCCCGTTTCCGAGGCCCTCGCAAAGGGTGTCGTGATGCAGGTCGCCTCTATGAACCCTGTCTCCATCGGCATCGCCGACTGCCCCCAGAGCGTTCTCGACAACGAGAAAGCCGTTGCAGTACAGAAGACCAAGGACGAGATGGTCCAGAAAGCTATCGACGCAGCACTCAAGAAGGTCGGCATCAACCCCGCCCACTGCGACAGCGAAGACCATATCGAGTCCAACACCGCCAAGGGTTGGCTTACTCCCGACCAGGCCGCACAGGCACGCGAGATCATCAAGACCGTGGGCGCAGAGAAGGCAGCTTCCCTCAACCCCGTGATGATTGAGAACATCGCCAACGGCCGTGTACAGAAGTTCCTCAAGGAAATGACCCTCGAGGAGCAGGAGTACCAGATGAGCGACGACAAGATCTCCGTCAAGGAGGCTATCGCCAAGGAAGACAAAGACGCAAAGGTCGTCTCCTTCAAGCGCTTCTCACTCAACGACTAATCAAAGGTCGCAACAAAATTGCAGCAGGTGGTCCAATCGCTGGACCACCTGTTTCATTTTTGCGGCAACACTCACAGTTTTTTCCGGCAAACTATTCCAATCCCCCGGAGGCCTTCCGGCTCGGGGTTGATTGTTACGCTGATGTTCCAGTCTCCGAATTCAGATGGAACTACGTTGCTGCGGTAAAGGGTGCGTGGCTGTGAGGCGGGGTAATACACCGTTTCTGAGAAAAAGCGGCCGGAAGGCGAGCGCCAGACCACCTGGAGTGGGAAGCTGGCAAGCGTATCTGCCTTGAACAGAGGCCTGTCCAGTGCCGCATAGAAAGAAATGTCGTAAGAGGCGAGTGTATCCGACATCTCAAAGTCGAATGAATACTCGCCGTCTCCCGCGGAGCGCTGGAAATACTCTCGTGAGGACGGCTGGCCGCAGGCGGTCAGCAGCAGCGCGAGCAGCAGTGCGAGCGGAACAGCGCGCATTATTCAGCTGATTTCTTTTCCGGGCGCTGACGGCGTCCGTGGCTGCGGCGGCGCTGGTCGGGCCTTTTCTGGCCGCCTTCCGCCTTTTGCTCCGGCCTGGCCTGAGCGGCCGGTGCGGCCTGCGCCGCCGG
>JAFZXV010000105.1 GCA_017616595.1 Bacteroidales bacterium | reverse complement strand
AGGATAGATGCCAAAGCCGGCCACGGCGGCGGCAAGCCCCTGGCCAAAGCCCTCGAGGAGCAGGCCGATATCTACGCCTTCATCATGAAGAATCTGGGAATGGAGTATTAGGCGTCCCAGAGCCCAGTGGTGATTTTTTGGGGAAGGTCTTACCAAAGTGGGAGGACCTTCCCCATCATTTTGGCCTCCCAGGGCCCTCTGCGCCATTTCCGGCGGGGAAGGTCACGGAGAAAGACAAATACGCACGCTACTTCTTGACGGGCTTCCGTCCGATGGCCATCTCGACTTCTTCGGGTTCCAGGCCTGTAGCCCTCACAAGTTGAGGGATGGTAGTATTCATTGTCCTGTACAAGTAGGTGGTAATGCGCATTTTCTTGTCTTTGGGCAGTTCAGACAAATCTGTTTTGAACCATAGACGGCTTTTATCATCTGCATATTTCAGAAACTCTGTATCTGCCAGTCTTATCCTGGGATTATCAATGAGGGTCTGATGCATCTGTGCCGGGTTCAAATCCCCAATCACCCGAAGGAAGAAGGCCTGGTCGTTTTCGAAGGCTTGCTCCAGATATTGAGTATCGCACCAGCTTTGAGGGATCAACAATCCGTTGTCGTCCAGCAACCAATTCACATCGGTCAGGCAATCTCCGGTATGCATTATCTGCTCAGTTTCCCTTTTCGTCAGCAGCCTTACCGCCTTGCCAACCGGTTTAGTCTGAGAAAACATCGCACCGAATCCAGACCACCGGTATTCGTTCACATTGCAACCATTATCTAAAGCATTGCGAGGAATATACGCTAATGCGTTTCTTGTGTAACTATCTGAATCCAAGGGGATTGCCTTGATGTCGATTCCCTGCATCACACCAGTTCTTCCGTACCGTTTGCTATACCACATCGAGAAGATCCTTTTGACTTCCCAACCATATTCATACGCTTCTGCCTGATTGACGGAGAGCACTGCGGCGTGGCAGTGATTAGAGACTGCAGCATAAATGATAACTATGACATTCTTCCGCTTTGCTGTGACGCACAGTATCTTCACCATCGCGTCATAATCCTGATCGTCTTTGCATAAGATAGCAGTTTTGTTCCCCTCCATACTGATATGAAAGGGGAATACTGTCTTTATGCTGCCATCAGGCAGTTTTCTTGTGACGATTCTTTGCATCAACTCGCAGTATTTGAAGGTTTCACATTTGGAGGAAACGTTTTCACAAGGCCTTTCTGCTCCATCTCTCTAACCGCATTGTGCACTCCATCACAAAGATCCTTTGACGCTTCATCAAAAAAACGCACAATGTCTTTGCGGTTGCCGCAAATAGAAAGGTCAGCTATGGCCAGAGACCGGATAATCCCTATGACAGACGACTCGTTGCCGCCCCAAAGGTCCGTCATCATAGCAAATGCCAAATCGAAACTGAGTTGAAAAAGTAAAGAAGGGTTTTTCGTCAAATCAAGGTCAGTGTTGAAAAGTATCCGACCGTTTTCTTTTTGGGTGATTTCAAGTAGTGTTTTCATAGTGTAAATGGTTATCAGTTAAACAGATTCATTCTCAGACGAACCAGTCTTGAAATAATCGCGGTGACGCTGCGGCCGATTGTTTCTGCCATTTCTTCGAAAGGAATACCATCGCTATACATCGCAACCAGACGGTTCTCGTCTTCTTCTGTCCAGGGGACGGCGGCAGGCCGTGGGGTGTAGAGGCCAAGAGACTTGAGTTTCATTCTGATGGAGCCGGGAGTGCGCTGAAGCTGCTGAGCGATTGCCTGGATTGGGACGTCGTCGGCTTTCATATTCTTCAGTTCTTCAATCTCGGATGATTGCCAGGGTTCATTGAATTTGGAATACTGACTTTTGATTCTGTTGAAGTCTTCCATTGACAGGAAGCGAGGGGGATTGTTTGAACTCATAGTGTTTTGAGTTTAGGGTTAAACAATAAGAATTATGGAGTACTCGTTATCGAGATAAACCGAGTGCAATTTAGCACCATTTATCCGTTTCTTTTCGATTTGCAACACTTATTTTCAAAAAAGGCAATCTGTGGCTGTATGGGGCGGTTTTTCTGGAGTAAGGTTTTAAAAAAGCACCGCATTTTTTGCCACTTTTGAGGACAATGCCGCTGCGTCCTGAGTTATTATGGCTATTTGAACCGGGATAGGGTGGTGGACCTTCCCCGGAAGAAGTGGCACCGAGAGCAGCCATGACTGGATTCCTTGGGGAAGGTGGCAGGGCGATTTGGGGAAGGTCTCAAAAAAGTGCCGTGACCTTCCCCACCATAAATGGCACAGAGGGCCCTGGGAGGCCAAAGTGATGGGGAAGGTCCCCTGGGGAAAAAGTAGACCTTCCCCAAAAGGGTGGTGGACCTTCCCCGGAGAAGTGGCCACCGAGAGCAGCCATGACTGGATTCCTTGGGGAAGGTGGCAGGGTGATTTGGGGAAGGTCTCAAAAAAGTGACGTGACCTTCCCCGCCTGAAATGGCACAGAGGGCCTTGGGAGGCCATAGTGATGGGGAAGGTCCCCGGGGGGAAAAGTAGACCTTCCCCAAAAGGGTGGTGGACCTTCCCCGGTGAAATGGCCACCGAGTGGCGACAGAGCTGGATGCCGTGGGGGAGGTCCGGGGGATGCTTGGGGAAGGTGGCAGGACGATTTGGGGAAGGTCTCAAAAAAGTGACGTGACCTTCCCCGCAGAGAATAGCTCCGAGTGCCCTGGGAGGCCAAAGTGATGGGGAAGGTCCCCGGGGAAAAGTAGACCTTCCCCAAAAGGGTGGCAGACCTTCCCCGGGAGAAGTGGCTCCGAGTGGCACCTGAGCTGGATTCCTTGGGGAAGGTGGCAGGGCTGCGGGGAAGGTCCGGCTTTGATTTGGGGAAGCCCCCCCCAGCCAAGCCCCAACACCCTTTTTGCGCAAAAAGCTAGTTTTCTTGCGCAAAATGTATATATTTGTACTTAATAAGAAACACACTGAAACACCAATTCAACTCTATATGAAGAAACTCATTGTATTTGTGATGCTGCTTCTGAGCGCAACGGCGTTTGCGCAGAAGCGCACGGTCACGGGTACGGTTACGGACGAGCTCGGCTACCCGGTCATCGGAATGATGGTCCTGGAGGAAGGCACGCAGAACGGTTCCGCCACCGGCGCCGACGGCCGTTACTCCATCACCGTTGCCGGAGCCGGGTCCGTGCTCGTGTTCGACGCACTGGGTTACCAGACCGTCCGGCAGACAGTCGGAGACCGCAGCGTCATCGACGTCGTCGCCCCCGAGGAGGCACTGATGCTCGATGCCGTGGTGGCTATCGGCTACGGTTCCGTCCGCAAGAAAGACCTTACCACGGCGGTGAGCGTCGTTTCCACAGAAGACGTCAACCTGCGTCCCGTCACCGAGGCTTCCGGCCTCATCCAGGGCAAGGTTGCCGGCGTGCAGGTTCAGCAGACCAGCGGTCTGCCGGGCGCCGGAATGACCGTCCGCGTGCGAGGCAACAGCTCCATCGCCTCTTCCAACGACCCTCTGTACGTGGTTGACGGCGTGCCCGTGGGCGAGGGCGGATACGCAATCGCCTATCTCTCCCCCGGCGACATAGAGACCATGCAGATCCTCAAGGATGCGTCCTCTGCCGCAATCTACGGTTCCCGCGCAGCCAACGGCGTGGTTCTCATCACCACCAAGCAGGGCTCCAAGAACCAGGCTCCGAGGGTAAGTTTCTCCGCATACGCCGGCATTTCCAACGTCACCCGCACCTATGAGGTGATGAACACCGCCGAGTATCGCGAGTACGCCAAGGAGTTCAACGTCAACGTGCCCGAAGACCTCACAGACCAGACCGACTGGTTCAAGGAGACCTACAAGACCGCCGTCACCCAGAACTACCAGGTGGGCGTGAGCGGCGGTTCAGACAAGGTCCGTTACTATCTGGGCGGCGGCTACACCGACGAGCAGGGTATCCTCAAGGTGGCCTACTCCAAGCGCTACAACGTGCGCGCAAGCTTCGATGCAGACCTGTACAAATGGCTCACCGTGGGCACCAACCTCGCGTACTCCAACTACCGCAACAACGGAATAATCTCCGGAACCGGCGCAAACCGTGCGGGCGTCGTACTCTCCGTCATCAACACCCCCACCTACGCCCTCATCAAGGATCCGGACAACCCCAACCAGTACTACAACAACTTCTACGGCCTCGGCGGCTACACCACGCCTCTTGAGAACATGGCCCGAAGCGAGAACAACTTCGACACCACCGACCGTATGATAATGACCGGCTACGCCCAGATCAACTTCGGCAAGCACCTCAACTTCCGCAGCACGGTAAGCATGGACCGCCGCTGGGTACACAGCTACAGCTTCCTGGATCCCGTTCAGACCAGCTACGGCCGCACCCAGCACGGAGAGGCAACCGACACCCGCTCCGACGACCGCCGCATGATCTACGACAACATCCTCACCTACAGCAACACCTTTGGCGACAAGCATAACCTCGAGGCCATGGCCGGCACATCCGCCACCGTTTCCGACTGGCAGCAGCTGAGCGGATCGCGCAGCCACTTCAACCCCGAGTACTACGACGCCATCTGGGGCCTCGGCGGCGGCAACAAAGGCGGCGTCCGCGGGCAGAGCACCGGCTGGAGCCAATGGGCGATAATGTCGTACCTCGGGCGCATCGCCTACAACTACGACAGCAAGTACTACGCAACCGTCAACTTCCGCGCTGACGGCAGCTCCAAGCTGGCGCCCGGTCACAAATGGGGTTATTTCCCCTCCGCATCCGTCGCCTGGCGCATCAGCGGCGAGGACTTCATGAAGGGAGTTTCCGCAGTGAACGACCTCAAGCTCCGCGTGGGCTGGGGCCAGCAGGGTAACCAGAGCGGTCTCGGCGATTACGCCTGGGTGCAGACCTACAACACCAACTACTACGACTGGACGGAATCCCAGTATGCCGACGCCGTTCCCACCCTCGGCACCAAGAGCAACTGGAAGAACGACAGCCTCACCTGGGAGACCACGACCCAGACCAACGTCGGTATAGACGCCGCATTCTGGGGCAGCCGCCTCACCGTCACCCTGGACGCATACTACAAGTACACCAAGGACATGCTGATGAGCGTGGCCATCCCCAACCAGCCAAGCATGTACCGCAACGAGGGCGAGATGTCCAACTGGGGCCTCGAGGCCGCCATCAGCTCCGTCAACTTTGCCAAGGGCGATTTTGAATGGAGCACAGACTTCAACATCAGCATGAACCGCAACCGTCTGGAGAAACTCGCGCTGCGGCAGGTCTACTACTACGTCAACCCAGAGACCATCGGAGAGAACATAGTCCGTATGCAGCCCGGCATGCCCCTCAGCCAGTTCTGGGGCTACAAAGCCAACGGCGTAGACCCCGAGACAGGACTCGTAATCTACGAAGACCAGAACGGAGACGGCAAGATAAACGACTCCGACAAGACCTGGATAGGCGACGCCAACCCCGACTTCATCTTCGGTATGACCAACAACCTCAAGTGGAAGGGCCTGAGCCTGAGCTTCCTCATTACCGGCAGCTACGGCAACGACATCTACAATGTGTCCAAGGTCGATATGATAGGCATGCACAACGCCGCCAACCAGCTCAAGGACGCAGTCTACCGCTGGAGGGTTCCCGGAATGGAAACCGACATCCCCAAGGCCGGCGAGGCCTGGAACATCAAGTCCAGCACAATGTGGGTGGAGGACGGCAGCTACCTCAAGGTCAAGAACATAACCCTGGCGTACGACATCCCGTCCAAGCTCCTGCGCAAGATCGGCATAGCCCGCATCCAGCCTTACATCACACTGGCCAACATGTTTACACTCACCAGATACACGGGCTACGACCCGGAGATGAGCCAGTACTCTTCCGCCACCAATATGGGCATCGACTATGGTACCTACCCGAACGTCCGCACGGCGACCTTCGGCGTAAACGTTGACTTTTAAACCGGGCGCACAATGAAAAAGATATTCAACATCATCGGCATAGCTGCCGCAGCGGCAGCCCTGAGCGCTTGCGACCTCGACCTCTACTCCCCCACCTCCTTCAACAAGGGCAACATAGAGGAGCACGGAGAAAGCGAGATGCAATACAGTACGCGCGGCGATATGGAAGGCCTGCGCAACACGATGTACAACAGCTGGCTGAAAGACATCCAGGAGATGGGTCTGGAAGACTGGCTCGTGTATTCGGAGACCCGCGCCGACAACGCCTACTGCGGCACCAACACCGCAGAGATCATGGCCCTTGAGGCAAATACCCAGGACGGTTCCAACAAGAACGTCACCCGCGACTGGAACTGGTACCAGACCCAGGTAGCCAACTCCAACAACATAATCTGCAACGTAGACGAGATCCGCAAGCTGGACCCGAGCCTCACCGAGAACGAGGCCAACCAGTGGAAGGCCGAGGCGCTCATATGGAGAGCCTTCTGCTTCTTCCGCCTCACCCAGCTTTGGGGCGATGCACCCATGGTGCTCGAGATTCCTCCGGCAATCACCGTAGACAACGTGGAGCAGTACTACGGTCTGTATTACCCCGACCGCGTCCCCCGCGACCAGGTCTATTACCGCCTTGCAGAAGACCTCACCTGGGCCGCACAGTACGCACCCGACGTAGACAAGGGCAACAAGATGCTGCTCTCCAAAGCCTTTGCCAAAGGTCTCCTCGCCCGCGTATATGCAGAGAAGCCCATCCGGGACTGGAACAAAGTCATCCAGTACTGCACCGAGGTCGAAGGCATGGGATTCAAGCTCGAGAAGAACTACGACGACCTATGGGGCTACGACGACAACGACGCCTACCGCAACTCCGAGGAGTCCATCTTCGAGGTCCAGTGGACGCGTTCCCAGGGCAACTGGGTGTTCATGATGTACCACCGCAACGCCTACAACCCCGACGACAGCTACAGCTGGGCAAAGTGGACCACCCCGTCGCGCGACCTCATCGCAGCATTCGACGCAGAGAAGGACGAAGTTCGCAAGAACACCAACATCATCTGGGACAGCTGCGGATGGTCCAACTACTATCCTTCCGACAATTACGCATTCATGCATAAGGTGCGCACCAACGCCAGCAGCATCATTCTCATGCGCCTTGCAGAGATCTATCTGCTGCACGCAGAGGCACTCGCCTGCACCGGCAAGTTTGCCGAGGCCGCAGACTACGTCAACCGCGTGCGCCAGAGGGTAGGGCTTGCCAAGATCGGAACGCCGTCCAGCGAGTCCGAGGCCATAGACGTCATCCTCAAGGAGCGCCGCCTGGAGCTTGCATTCGAGGGCTTCCGCTTCTTCGACCTCGCCCGCCATGACCGCATAATCGATGTGCACAACTCCGCCGAGCTCGCAAAAGACAGCTACTGGCAGCGCCGCACTCCTCTGGACGAGAACACCATCCTCCTCCCCATCCCCACAACGGCTCTGGAGAACAATACGAGTCTGGAGCAGAACCCCGGATATTAGTATGAAGCGATTCCCCTTATACTTTCTGGCCGCCCTGCTTGCCATCGGTTCCTGCTCCTGCAATCCAAAGGAGCCGGAAGACAATCCCGGCGGCAACGAGGTGCCCGGAACTACCGACCCGGTGGAAGAAGTCAAAGACGCCTCCGTCTGGACCACCACCTTCGACCGCAGCAAAGACTTCGAGCGGCACTACGAGGCCTTCGGCAAGGCCAAGACCATGTCGCCCTACGTGGTCAAGTTCACCGGCGACACTTACCAGACCGTAGACGGATTCGGGCTCGCCGTAACCCAGGCCTCCTGCTATAACCTCCTGAAGATGAACGCGGAAGACCGTACGCGCGTACTCACCGAGCTCTTCAGCCCCACCGAGGGCGCCGGCAGCTCGCTCATACGCGTCTGCATCGGAGGTTCCGACTTCTCCATGGACGAGTTCACCTGGTGCGACACCAAGGGCATCGAGCACTTTGCGGTGCACAGGCTGGACACGGAGT
>JAFZXV010000104.1 GCA_017616595.1 Bacteroidales bacterium | reverse complement strand
CTGGTCTTCACAAAATAACAGCGTTATGAAATTCCATCTTCTCGCAAACGGCAAAGAGCCTATTTATAAGCAGATAGTAAGCCAGGTAGAGCACGCTATCCACAAGGGGGACCTCAAGGCAGGCGAACTGCTTCCCAGCATGAACGAGCTTGCCTCCGCCTACGGCATCTCGCGGGAGACGGCCAAGAAAGCCTACGGTGTCCTTACAGACAGAGGGCTTGTCATTCCCAGGCAGGGACGTGGTTTCTATGCCGCAGACGCAGAAAACGACACGATTCCGCGCGTGCTGGTCATATTCGACAAACTGTCTGTTTATAAACAGATTATGTTCAACGCCATGGAAGAGAAATTGGAGGGCAAGGCAGACATTACGCTCCTCAACCATAACCAGAGCGTCGAACTGCTAAAGTATTACCTCGACGAGTACCTTGGCCACTTCGATTATTACGTCATCGCCCCGCACTTTCCTCTGGATGAACAAACCCAGGCGACAGTCATCAAGCAGGTGTCCCGCATTCCCGTGCGCAAGCTGATTATGGTCGACCGCCTGCAACCGGGTATAGACGGCGGCTTTGGCGCGGTGTATCAAGACTTTGCCAACGACATCCGCACCGGGCTGGAAGAAGGTCTGAGCGCCGCATCCCCCAATCGCCATCTGCGCGTAATCACCATGCCCACATCCCTTTACGGATCTATAATCTGCGGCGGCGTGGAGCAGTTTTCCCTCAAGCACGGAATCTCCGTGGAGTACCTGTCGGACGTGCCGGACAACATCAAGAGAGGAGACACATTCCTGGTGCTCAACGCACGGCTCGACGTCGGCCTTGTGGCCCTCACCCGCAGGATCAAGGCATCCGGGCTCAAGATCGGCACGGACGTACGCATCATCTCGTATAACGAATACGACATGAACGAACTTATCCTGGGAGGCCTCACCACGGTATCCACCGACTTCCCGGAAATGGGACGGCTGACGGCGGAGATGATCCTGTCCCGCAATCCAAAGAAGATCCACTGCCCCTTCCATATGACGCGCAGACAGACTTTCTGATGATGCAGGACTTAAAGCACACGCGCTACATTGCGCCCCAGACGGAATACGGCCAGACGCTGTATCCCCAGCTCATCGCTACCAGCCCCACGGGAGAGGATTATACCGACCCCGAAGAGTACAACGGCTTTTAATACGGCAACGAATGAAGTACCATCTTTGCATACTTGCAGCGCTGCTGTGCGCCTGCTCCCCCGAGCGTCCCGATTCCCTCGCGGCATCGTCAAACCTTATACGGATGACCTTTACGGCATCCGGCGAGGCGTCCACAAAGACCTCGCTCACATCATCTTACGGTATTAAATGGAGCACCGCCGACGCCGTTACACTCTTTGCCTCCGCGGGCACTGCCGGCAGCGAGTTCAAAGTATCCTCCACAGAAGAAAACGGCGCCGTGGCCACATTTACCGGGCTCTCTCCGGAAAGCTCCACAGGGTACTATTACGCATTGTATCCGGCGAGCAAGAGCGCGAGGTTGGAAGATGCCTCAGGGGCCGTTTCCACCGAGATTCCTACAGTTCAGACCGGGGTGGAAAACAGCTTTGCCGTTGGGGCTAACGTCTCCCTGGCAAGGGTGGACGCCAACGCTACGGCGGCAAACGACATCCTGCATTTCAAGAACGCCGGAGCGCTGCTGTCTTTCCTCATTCCAGGGAACTACATCACCCGCGTGCGCATAGAAAGCTTAGACCAGAATGTTCCGATGACGGGCCCGGCCACCGTCAGCTACAACAACGGCAATCCAACCGTAACCCCGGGATCCGGAGCCAAGAATTACGTTGACGTGCTTGTGCCCGAGGGCACATGGGGCAAACGGTACTACGCCGTCGTGTACCCCGGCAACTACAGCGGCTTCAGGGTCAGCTTCATCACAAGCATGGCCTACTATAACCGCTACACGTCCTCCAAACCTCTGGCCCTGCACCGCAACGACAACATCCGCCTTATAGAGAAAGACTGGATCAACAACGACGACCGCGCCTCTTCCGAGACCGGGTACATCTCTACCACGGACCCCGTGAGCATAAGCGTCAGCAGCACGGTGGAGAATTACTACAACCTTATTGTCAACTACAGCATCACAGGCGTCCAGTCCACCGGCGTGGAGCACGGCCTTGTGTTCAGCTACAGCAACGCCACGCCCACGTGCGGAGCCGTCGGGGCCGAGGGCAAGCTCCCCGGACCAGTGCTCGGTTCCACCGGGTCCGTGAGCCTGAGCCAATGCATCCCCAACGCATGCCTTAAGGTCGGTCAGCCGTGTTACGTGCGCGCCTATTGCTTCGACAATGCCGCCGGCACATACGCATACAGCCCCGTGCAGGAGCTTACGCTCAAGCAGCAGCCGGAGGGGTTCAGCATAAGCAAAACGGCCAAAGAGTCCCCTGCAAGCGGCATCGGCCTGTACAGTTTTACGGCCGGCGGCAGCTATAACGGATTCGTCGCCGAGGCCGACTGCTCGTCGTCCAGCGCCATACGGCTGGGTGTCAACAATGCCCAGATGGGCACCACTAGCGCCATCTCCATGGCCTCACAGCGTTCGTCCTGCAACGCCCTCGTGCTCATCAACGGGCAGATCTTCGGCGGGCAGGGCAACATCGGCCTGGCATACACCGGAGGCGTGCTGAAGTACAACAATTCTTCCGACGACGGCATTTCCGCTTGCAACAGCTATGGCAACGATTATTCTTCCTGGCAGCCGGTTACGAGGGCCATACTGGGTGTGGATGCGTCCGGCAAGCCAGGCGCGTTCTGGTGCACGCTAATCGGCGGCAAGGCGTATTTCTTCAACAGGCCCATCCCTGCCGGAAGCGCAAAGTATCCGCAGGTTACAGCTTCTTCCGGCCCGGGGCCCGCACAGTCCTGGAGCCCGGCGGAGGCACTTTCCACCGGCCCGATGCTCGTGTACGACGGCAAGATATGCGTGAGCGAAGACAAGATCTCCACCGGTGTCTATTACACCAATTACGAGCTATGGAGCACCAAGTCCGGCGACATTTACGGCTCGTCCCGCAACCGCACGGCAATAGGTTACGATGCAAGCGGCAAGATGTATCTGGTGGTGGTGACGTCCAACATTACGCTTACGGGGATGGCCCGGGTGATGAAGGGATTGGGGTGCACCTATGCGATGAACCTGGACGGCGGCGGCTCCGTCCAGATGGAAGTCAAAGGAACGGGGCCCCTCACATCCAACGTCCGAAACGTAAAATCGACTGTCGGATTCTTTAGTCGATAAAGTCAGAGGAGGCCGGGAGCTCCTTTTCTCCATCCTCGCTACGCTCGCCCTCCCGCTGCGCGCTGCTTGCGGGCCCCTCCCTCTACAAGCGAGGGTGCTTATGATTCCGAAAAGGACTCCCGGCCTCCTGAATCACAATTCCGTCATACTATTTTTATTCCGTCATACCCGACTCGATCGGGTATCTCAGAACAGCGGATAAATGAGTTCTCCGGACTGGGTGCGGCGCAGGCCGGCGCGGGCGAAATCGGTCTCGGTGTCCATATCGAAGGTGTTGTATCCTAACGACTTAAAGAGATCCAGGAGGGCTCTGGCACGGCGGCGGAACTCTTCTGCGTCTTTGTGGTGGGAGGATGGGGTCCAGCCGATTTCCGCTATGGCAAAGAGGCGCGGGTAGAGCATATACTCGGCGTGGCTGACGGTGGGGATCTTCTCGCACCAGAGGTTCGCCTGGAGGCCGAGGGTATGGGGGTCGTCGCCGGGGTCGTAGGTATAGACCCAGTGGAGCGATGTGAGT
>JAFZXV010000103.1 GCA_017616595.1 Bacteroidales bacterium | reverse complement strand
CTCAAGGCCTCGCTGATAAAACAACCAATAAGATTAAGGGCGACTGCCGCTACAAAAAAGCAAAGCGGGATGAGCCACAGACGGGAATTCTTCATTTGGGTATTCTTTTTTCACAAAATTAAGAAAGAATCGCTATTTTTGCAATCTATGGCACTGTTTAATTTTTTTGGAGAAAACGAGCACCGGGTCTTCAATTATAAGCCCATATATTACGATCCGGAAGAAGGAAAGCGCCGCCAGATGTTCGGCGCCGTAGACGGCACCCTCGAGAAAGAAAAGAAAGAAGGCACCTACGTCCCTGGGTCGTACATCAAAGGCTCCCTGCGCGACGGCGCCTACAGCCGCACCCGCTCCCATATGGGCAAGACCCGCGGCATCATCGGCATCATCACCCTCATGCTGATAGTGGCGGTGCTGTACTTCATTGCCAAATTCTATTCGATGCTCTGATGGGACGTCTGAAGGTACTTCCCGCAAGCATCTCCAATATGATTGCCGCCGGAGAGGTCGTCCAGCGGCCAGCCTCCGTGGTCAAGGAGCTGATGGAGAACGCCGTAGACGCAGGCGCCACCCGCATCGACGTAGTCATCACAGACTCCGGCCGCACGCTCATCCAGGTAATCGACGACGGCTCCGGAATGAGCCCGTCGGACGCAGTGCTGTGCTTCGAGCGCCATGCCACCTCCAAAATCGCCACCGCGGCAGACCTGGAGCGCATCCTCACCTACGGCTTCCGCGGAGAGGCCCTCGCCAGCATTGCCGCCGTTGCGGAAGTGACGCTGCGCACCCGCCGCCCGGAAGACGAGACCGCCACCCAGGTGGTAATCAGCGGCGGCGAGGCCAAGACCTCAAGCGTCTCGGCGCCAATCGGCTCCAACTTTGCGGTACGCAACCTCTTCTACAATACGCCCGCGCGCCGCAAGTTCCTCAAGAGCGACAACGTAGAGTTCAAGCACATCCTGGACGAGTTCACCCGCGTGGCCATCCCCCGCCCGGACATAGCATTCTCCCTTACCCACAACGGCAAGGAGGTGCTCGTGCTCCGCAAGGCCAAGGGGCTCAAATTCCGCATCCTGGATATCCTGGGCCGCAACGTGGTGGGCGAGGTCATAGACCTGTCTGCAGAGACCTCGGTGGTGCGCATCAGCGGCTTCGTAGGCCGTCCGGAGAGCGCACGCAGGGCCCTTGGCAACCAGTTCTTCTTTGTCGGGGGGCGATATTTCCGCAGCCCCTACCTCCACAAGGCCGTGATGAAAGCCTACGAGGAATTCATCCCGGACGGTCTTACCCCATCGTACTTCATCTTCCTGGACGTTGACCCCACGGCCGTAGACGTAAACATCCATCCCACCAAGACGGAGATAAAGTTCGAAGACGACAACGTCATCTTCCAGGTGCTCAGCGCCTGCGTGCGCGAGGCCCTCGGCAAGGGCAGCTTCTCCGCAGGGCTGGACTTCGATTCTGCCGGCACCGGCGTACAGTACCCCGCCTTCGGCAAGAACTTCAGCGAGTACAAGCCGGTGAGCGAGCCGCACATAGACCTGGATCCGACCTTCAACCCGTTCGAAGACGCCAGGACGGAGCCCGTGCACCAGCAGACCTACGGCTCGGGCCCCATCAACAGCCGCCGTCAGGATGCTACGGCCCTCTTCCAGACAGATCCGGCCATAGACGCCTTTGTGCTGCAGGGGCGCTACATAGTCAGCCGCTCCACATCGGGGCTGATGATAATAAATATCCGCAGGGCCTGGGAGCGCATCATCTACGAGCGCTCGCTTGCATCCCTCAGCGGCGGCGAGCACGTAAGCCAGCACGCCCTATTCCCCGTGCAGGTGCAGGTGGGCGCGGCACAGAGGCTGCTGTTCGATGACAATATGTCACTCCTCCGGAGCCTCGGATTCGACATCTCCCCCGCCGGCACAGACAGCGTGCTGGTGAGCGGCGTGCCCGAGGGCTACAGTTGCGAAAGCGGCAAGATAGAGCAGCTTGTGAGCGACCTGCTGCTGGTTTTGTCGGACAGCGCCAGCGAGCTGGAAGAGGTGATGCGCCAGAAAACCGCAGCCAAATTTGCGATGCTGGCGTCTGCCAATTCCGACGTTCCAGCAACCCCGTCGGCGGTAAAGCAGCTGCTTGACACGCTTTTTGCATCAGACAACGCCGAGTTTACGCCCAACGGCAAACGGATTATCTCCGTGCTGGGGGCGGAAGAGCTCGAAAAACGTTTCTAGAATGTCTTATTACTATCAGGAAAACCGCGGCGGATTCCTTTCCAGCATCCCGCCGGTGACCAAGAATCTGATCCTGGTCAACGTCATCATATTCGTGGCCACCATCATAAACGAGAACTTTATGATAGGCACCTTCGGCTTGTTCTACCCCAGTTCTCCTTACTTCCACTGGTGGCAGGTAATCACCCATATGTTCATGCACGGGGGCTTCTTCCACATATTCTTCAATATGTACACCCTGTTCATCTTCGGAGTTGTGGTGGAGCGGATAATCGGCAGCCGGAAATTCGTGCTGTTCTACTTTATTTGCGGGCTCGGCGCCGCGGCGCTGCAGATTGGGACGCAGTATCTCGAGATGCAGGCCTTCATAAGCGCAGGCGCAACCCAGTCCATAGCGGCACTCAAATCGACCCCTACCGTGGGTGCATCAGGTGCCATCTACGGCGTGCTCATCGGCTACGCGATGCTCTTCCCCGAGTCCAAGATGACGCTCATCTTCCCTCCCGTCACGCTAAGCGCAAAGTGGATGGTGATAATCTTTGCCGCCATCGAACT
>JAFZXV010000102.1 GCA_017616595.1 Bacteroidales bacterium | reverse complement strand
TGGCCGCTGGACAGAACTCCGGTCCGCTTAATCGTTATTGTCGTTACAGGTCATACAGGTTAAGGCCGGTTTCCGGGTCGAAGCGGCGGCCGAGGGTGCAGGCAGCGCCGAAGTCTTCTACCAGAAGCTCGCAGGCGCCGTTGATGCGCGCGGTGAGCAGATGGCCGCCGATGCAGCTGTAGTCGCTGCGGCTGGCGGTGATATGCAGGTGGAGGTAGGGTCTGCCGTCTTTTTGGGAGATGTTGCCTGTGAGGTTGGTAATCTCCATCTGCTCGGCGAATGTCTTGTCTACGTAAGACTTGACGGCGGGGTTAAGGAAGCGGAAAGTGGCCTCGTTTATGGCTCCCAGGCCGGTAATGCTGCCGGCGAGGATTCCTTTTTCCAGGCAGAAGGCAGTAAGCGCTTCTGCAATCTCTACGTGATTGTTCAGGCTGAGGACGTACTTGCCGGTGGATACTTCTTTGTATTGGTACATATAGTTCAATTGTTGATGCTGTCCGGGTCCGAGGGCACCCCGATAGCCTCCGCCTGGCTGCGCCATGGGGCGAATAAACTGTAAATCAAACCGTAGGCGGCCTCTGCGTCGGGGCTTATGTCGTGGCCGTACCAGCGGGCGTTGATCTTTTCTCCGGAATCGTATTCCATGTAGATGCGGTAGATTGTGCCGCCGGTGATATTTTCTTCTACATAGTAACCGTTCAGCTCATAGACCTTGTTCTTCTCCAGGGCATCCTTGAACTGCGCTGCCAGGCTGGCATCCACCTCGTATGTGGCGCTGCGCTCCGGGGCGTACATGCAATCGTGGTCCAGCACCACGTGCACCTTGGGTATGGAATCTGTGTCTGCAATAAGCTCGCAATAAGACTTGCCCAGGCCTGCGACGCGGGTTTCGGAGTAGCTGCAGTAGATAAGTTTGCCTTTGGGGGCGTTCTGGGCTGCGGCGCAGCCTGTTATCAATGATGCGGTCATCAGACAAAGCAAAAAGGAGACGACTCTTTTCATTCCGTAAATATAGGCAAATTATTTCTTTATCAGAAAAAATGTATATTTGCGGATGTTATGGCAACAGTATCATTCACTTGCGATTATTGCGAGGGTGCGCATCCCTCGATCCTCGAGGCCCTGGCCAGGACAAATCTGATCCAGGAGCAGGGCTACGGAGAAGACCGTTTCTGCCGCAGCGCCAAAGAGAAGATCCGCGCCGCCTGCGGCTGCCCCGGCGCAGAGATTTACTTCCTGGTCGGCGGCACGCAGGCAAATTCGACCATAATCGATGCCATGCTCCGTAGCTACGAGGGCGTCATTGCCGTGCAGACTGGCCACATAGCCGTGCACGAGGCCGGCGCCGTGGAATTCTCCGGCCACAAGGTGATTACCCTTCCCCAGCACTTCGGGAAGATGGATCCGGAAGAGCTGGAAAGCTGGCTGCGCGGCTTTCACGCAGATGAGACCTGGCCTCATATGGTCTATCCGGGAATGGTGTATATATCCTTCCCTACCGAATACGGAACAATCTACACAAAAGCCGAACTGGGCCGCATACACGGCATCTGCAAGCAGTATGGCATTCCTCTGTTCATAGACGGCGCCCGCCTGGGCTACGGCCTTGCCAGCCCCGCATGCGACCTTACGCTCCCCGAGCTGGCGCAGCTATGCGACGTATTCTACATCGGAGGCACAAAGGTCGGCGCCCTTTGCGGCGAGGCCGTGGTATTCCCCCGGGGCAACGTTCCGCCCCACTTCTTCACCACGGTCAAGCAGCACGGCGCGCTCCTCGCCAAAGGGCGCCTGCTGGGGGTTCAATTCGACACTCTGTTTACAGACGACCTGTATTTCAAGATCAGCCGCCACGCAATAGATATGGCCATGCTCGTAAAAGAGCACTTCAAAGACCGCCTGTACATCGATTCCCCCACCAATCAGCAGTTCCCCGTGCTTACGGCAGAGGAGCTCAAGGCACTGGAGGGCAAGGTGCTTTATGAGGTATGGGAGAAACTCCCGGACGGCCGCTTTGTAACCCGCTTTGCCACAAGCTGGGCTACCACGGAAGAGCAGGTCAAGCTGCTCGTTTGCGGGCAATACGCCGTTTGACCTTACCAGGCCAGCCCGCGATGCGCTGAGGGACTTTGATGCACCAGCGGACAATCCAGTCGCCGATAAAGAATACGCGTTCTGCAAACGGGAACCGGGGCTTCTGCATTCCTCGCAGGGCGTACGCCTCGCCTGCCAAAGCGTCTATGCGCGCCTTCTGACTCCCCTGCGAGGGCTCGAAAAGGCGCACCACGCAGGCGGGCAGTCCGTAGAAGCGCGAGTACCAGGAGTGCACGCACAAGGTCCTCCCCTGAGGGTCAATGACCTCAGTGCTTATGCCGTCGCGATGCTTGCGCGCTGGCAGGTAAAGCACCGGGAAGGTTGAGGCCAGCCAGCGGAAGAAGGGATAATACGGTTCGAAGTCTTCCGGCAGCCGCACAATGTCTCTGCGGTTGAACTGGGTGCGGATGAGCGTAAGATTCAGCACGCAGAAAAAGGGACACATAGATTCGGGGTTGCGCGACGTGGTGGCCGGATCTCCGTCCGAACAGCCGATGGCGGCGTATCCCCCTTCCTGCATCGTCCCCACCAAATCCAGCACGGCCTGAGGGTCCGTTACGAAGCAGTCTTCTTCTATGCTGATGGCGATATCGGCGGCGGTGTCCCGCAACATAGCGTAAAAGAAGCCGTCGGCACTTTTGTCGGTGAGCCGCACGCAGGGAACTTCTGCACCGGAAGCGTCTTTCCATCCGCAGAAAAGGCCCCTGGCAATGCGGTAGAGCCTTAAATCGAACGAGCGGGTGAAGATTTTAATCCGTGGCTGCGGCATCTTTGCGTTTCTTGATAAGGGAGCGCACGCCCAGCGCCGCCGATGCCAGCATCGTAATGAACATCAGAACGATGCACGTAATGGCTATGGCTTCTCCTATGTGCACGCTGTCGGGGTCGAATACAAAGGTGATATGATGGGAGCCGGCAGGCACGTTAAGGGCCCTCAACACGTAGTCGGCACGGAAGTGGTCTGCAGGATTGCCGTCGATGAAGGCCTTCCAGCCATAAGGATAATAGATTTCAGAGAAAACTATGGTTCCGGGCTTGGAGTTGGTGCAGTCGTATTCCAGCCTGTCGGGGGCGTAGGAAGTCAGATGGACCTCGGCGTCCCGGGCTACTCCGGGATTGTAGTTGGAGGCAAAGCGGATAAACTCCTTGCCGAGTACCGCGTTCTTGGAAAGGTCTATGACTTCGAGGGCGTCCAGCTCGTCGCTGGGACGGTACATAACCATCAGGTTGTCAACGAACCAGGCATTCCCCGAGGCGTTGGGATTGCGCAGCGCGGCATCGTCGGAGACTACGAAATACTTGGCGTTGAGCATCCCTATGACTTTGGTGTTGTTCTTGCTCAGGTAACGGTCTATCAGGTCCTGGTAGCGGCGCAACTTGGCGGCGTGGTATCCTCCTATTGACTCAAACCTGTAAGATGTCCTGGCCTCGGAAAAGGTATTGGAATTCATGTTCAACACCCGGAAGTGCGGGTCGGGATCGGCTAGGATATCAGTTTCCCACTTCTTTTCTTTGAAGGCATCCTGAGTGGCCCTGGGTCGCACGAAGAAGCTGTCATTGAAGTAGCGCCTGTCTACAGGCCACAGGTCTGCCGTTATCAGGACGCCGAGTATCAGGATGGTGAACGCCCGGCCGAGCTTTTTCCTGGAATACAGCCACAGCAGCACTGCGCCGGCAAGCACAAAGCCGAAGCTGCGCCACGAATCGGATGTCAGAAGGTCTGCACGGTCAGATACTACGGCATTCATTACCGGAGCAGAGAGCTGTTCTGCGTACGTTTCGTCGTACGGACTTACGAAGGTCAGCACTTCGCGCCCGGCTATGGCAAAGAAAAGGCATATACCGGCAGTAACTGCGGCGGAGACGAGCAGGGATACCCTCAGCCTCTTGCCCGAAACGCTGCCCTCAAAGATGCTCTTGAGCGCCAGGAATCCGAGCAGCGGCATTGCGATCTCCGCTACTATAAGTATGGAAGATACAGCTCTGAACTTGCTGTATAACGGGAAGTACCTGAAGAAAAACTCGGTGAGCCACATGAAGTTATGTCCCCACGACAGAAGGATGGAGAACACCGTGGCGGCAAGCAGGGCCCATTTATACGGACCTTTGACTATAAGGCAGCCCAGCAGGAAGAGAAAGCAGATTATGGCGCCTACGTAAACGTTGCCCATAGTGAACGGCTGGGCGCCCCAGTACATAGGAATCTTGTCCCCTTCTACAATACTGCCTAGGGTTTTAAGCGTCCGGGATGTATGGCTCTTTTCTTTAATGGGCATGCCTGAAGCGCCTCCCTTGAAGCCGGGAATCAACAGGGAGAGTGTCTCGTCCACTCCGTAACTCTCATTTGTCGCATACCCTATATCGAGACCGTTGCCAATGTTCTTGCCATCCTGCTCATCGGCAACTTCCGACGCACCGCCGCGGATAGTCTCCCGGGTATACTCGATATTGGTAAGCACACTGGCACCATTGGCACCTACTCCGATGGCGAGTGACACTGCAAACACGAGCGTTGCAACGCCAAGGTCCTTCCACCTCTTTTCCCTGACATGGATCCACACCTCGGCCAGGAAGAACAACCCGATCAGCATCATCAGATAATAAGACATCTGCAGGTGGACGATCAGGCTGATGGCCGTAAAGAACATCACCATTATCGCCCCCAGGGCATATTTTTTCCTGAAAATCAGGTAGAATCCCGCGGCAACGAGCGTCATATAGGAAATAGAGACCGTCTTGCCTCCGTGCCCTGCACCGATGATTACCAGGAAATAAGACGACAATGCAATGGCAACCGCGCCTGCGATGGACAGCCACTTGTCTACGCCGAAGGCGCGCATCAGGATGAAGAAACAGAAGAAATAAAAGATAAGCACCCAGGCCGGGTTGGAGGTCCCTTTGATAAAGAAGTTTTTGAGAGGGCTCAGAAGTGCGTCTGAGCGGAAATGCCCGCCCGATATCTGGTAATTGGGCATTCCGCTGAACATAGAGCCTGTCCAGAGGATATGCCTTCCGGTTTCCTGGTAGTATCGGACAGTCTCCTGTATT
This sequence comes from Bacteroidales bacterium, assembly GCA_017616595.1. GTDB lineage: Bacteria > Bacteroidota > Bacteroidia > Bacteroidales > UBA932 > Cryptobacteroides. Next base: position 5,203 of record JAFZXV010000102.1, on the reverse strand, counting down.
GCCGAGACGCCGTTAACGTCGTCCGGAGACTGGATTACCTTGCCCACAAGCACCGGCTTGCAATAGAGCAAAGCCAGTGTGACAAACAAAACGATTGCCACAATATATGCTCCGTATCGCTGCAGAAACTTCTTCATCGACTCAGTTTCATAAAATGCAAATATACAAAAAAAAGGGCAAGCTCAACAGCTTGCCCTTTGCGTGCGCGGGATGAGACTCGAACTCACACAGGTTTTACCCCACTAGCTCCTGAAACTAGCGCGTCTACCATTTCGCCACCCGCGCGCTAATTGGACTGCAAATATACAACTTTTTTGGTAAAATACAAGCCTCAAAAAATATAGGCTATCGAGAGTTGGATGTCGTTGGGGAGAACGAAGAAGCGCTCTCCCCCGCCGACGGTGCGGCCGCAGCGGACGCATTCGTAGACCATATACTTCTCCAGTCCGGTCCACAGTCCGAGTCCGACATCCAGGTTCAGGTGAGGATTCAGCATAAAGGTATAGCCCCCGGAGAGGCCTCCGCCGTAGCGGTCGCCCTCGGTGGTCTGCTGGGAGACGAAGCCCCCGCGGTTGAACTCCTGGTATTTGAGCTTGCCGCCCAGCCACCAGCCGGAATATACATGCCAGGGCCAGAATCTGGCGCCGGCCTCGAGCGTGCGCTGGCGGTCGGTTTTCTCTTTGCGCCCTTCGCCCCAGGAAAAAGGATTGTATTTGACGCCCGCAGATATTGAAAGGCGGCGGGCTATGCCGCAGGAAGCTTCCACATTCATCGTCCCGAACTCCGCGTAATCCACCACATTGGTAGAGACAGCGAAATTCTGCGCATACACACTCACACTCAGGAAGAATCCTGCGACCGCCGTAATCAAGTTTCTCATAGTACCTACCTGTCGTATCTGGCAAAAGCCTCGTTAATAACAGTTTTGAATTGAGGATAATAGCTGAGCAGCTTGTCGTGGAGCACCTCTGTGCTCACTACGTCCGAGGTAAACAGGGGCGCCAGTTCCTCAATACCCAATCCCCTGTCGTCCAGGTACATAAGTATCTGAGGACAGAACCAGTATTCCGTACCGGCAAGGCCGTAAGACCCGGGATAGCGCCTTTTCATAAGCTCGCTCTGGCAGTAGTAGGCATACATTTCCGCAATCTCTGCGTATTCGCAGCCGGCATCTCCCGGCACGCCGTAGGAGTTCTCGAATCCGGAGCTCACGAACGAGCGCAGGCAGTATTCGAAATAAGTCCACCACCAGTCTTTGTCCACACGGGTAAAATGGCCAGCATGCGCAAAGATGTGCAATGCCCTTGCATAAACATCGGCATAAGTCTCAGCTCCGGAGTGCCCGAGGACAATGTCTCCCTGGCAGAGCTTCATAAGGGCCTGGTAGGTCTTGGGAACGTCTACCAGGGAAGCCATGGTCTCTATGAGCACACCGTGGTGCATCATCGTAGAGAGCTCACAGTCAAGCAGTTCGAAGTTCCACACCCGAAGGTCCCGGGGTGGGGCCGGAATGGCTCCGGAAGAGGCGCGGGAGGCGGCGATATAGTCGTATCCGGCGTTGTTTACCACGCACCGTATGAAGAGTTTGCGCTCCGAATAACAGTCTACCGTAACGTCCAGCCCGCTCGCCGGCTGCTCTCCGAGGGTCGATATTGAAAGCGGCAGCAGGATATAGTTGATGCCCTGGCTGAAGCCCTTGATGTTCTGGAAAACGAGCCTGTAGCGCACGCTGGACGAGAAGCTCTTGCTCATACGATAGTATCCCTCGTCGTCGGTATAGCATACGGAGAACTTGACAAATGAATTGCAGCACACCTTCACGCCCTTTACGCCTATGGGCTCGGAGTCGGAATCCGGATCGATTATGCCTATCCGTCCCTTTGGCATAGCGGCGGAAGATGAGCCGTCGCGCGTGGCGGGAAGCAGCATCGAGCCGTTCCCGGTGAGCCTGTAGGCCTCTCGCTCAACGGCCTCCCAGTCTATGCCGTCCCCTTTTGTGGACGGGGCATGGTCCGGCAGATAGCACTCGTCCAGCCTCTCGTAGCGTATGTTGCGCGGGAAGTCAAAATCCACCGGCACCACTGCGTATTGCCAGGTTATCTCTCCCTCAGGGACCGACGGGTCGTGATACCAGTCCCCTTCCCGCACGATGCGGTAGTCCAGGGGATGGTCTATGAGCTCCACCCCCTGGTCGATGAGTACCTGCATCTGCGCTTCGTCCCTTGGCAGGAAGCGGACGTAGAAGTCCGTGGGCTCTACGGCCACGCGTCCCGAGCCGGCAACGGCGGCAAGCGCCTTGGTCATGTTGTCTACGGAATAAGGGTCGGGCAACTGCTCTCCAAGGACAATCTGGTCGTGCGAGAACCCTTCCTCCCCCATTACGGGGATGTTCCAGTTCTGATATTCCCTGCCGTTGCAGGAGGCAAGGACGAGCGCGGTAGCGAATAGGATCTGAATGTTTCTCATAGTCGTATCGTTTTTGTCTTTGCAAAGGTGAGGATAATTATCCATTTATTTTTGATTTTCAACACTTAAATTAAAAATCGGCCCCCGACTAACGTCAGAGGCCGATTTTTAAAAGCAATCCCGCAAAAAACGGGCTGATTTTTTAGAAGTAAGAAACCGTCGTGCCCTCGATTGCGCTCACGAGGCTGTTGCCGAGACGGCTTACGCCGAGCCTGAACAGGTCTTTGCCGAGCCATGCCTGGCCGAGAACGGTGGCCACGATGGAATAGTAGTAGAGGGCGTCTTTAGCGTTGGACACGCCGCCTGCGGCCTTGAAGCCTACCTTGCGGCCGGAAACCTCGTAGTAACGGCGGATGGCCTCGCACATAACATATGCGGCCTCGGGGGTGGCGTTAACATCAACCTTGCCGGTAGAAGTCTTGATGAAATCTGCACCTGCCTCCATTGCGAGGAAGGAAGCGCGGGCGATGTTCTCCGGGGTTTTGAGAAGACCGGTCTCGAGGATGACCTTGAGCACAACGTTGCGCTTGACGTCTGCCGCAGCCTTGTCTATTGCGTTCTTCATTGCAACGATTTCTCCGTATGCGGCATCATAATCGCCGGCAAGGAAGGAATTGAGAGCCAGCACGATATCAATCTCGTCTGCGCCCTCCATCACTGCAAGCTCGCATTCGCGGACCTTCACCTCCAGAAAGCTCTGGGCTGAAGGGAAGCAGCTGGAAACGCAGGTTACGTGCAGCGTGTCGCTTTTCTTGGTCTCACGTACCACGCCGGCGAAGTTGGGATAAACGCAGATGGATGCGGGCTCGGGATAGCCGGGAAAGCTCTCGGGGAATTTGTTGACCTTTTCTACGAAGGCGCGGACATACTCGGGAGTGTCGTTGGTACGGAGGGTCGTAAGGTCCATTGCCGCGAAGCACTGCTTGAGCGCCTCGGACGAAGATACATTGTTGAGATTATCGGCCACGGCGGCGAGTGCGGCGGCGATTTTCTCCTGGTCGGGCGTGTAGCCGTATTTGTCCAGATAATCCATAATTCTTATATTTTATTGGTTAATTGTCGGTAATCTTTTGCTGCTGTGGCGGGAACGCTGGCGGGTAAGGGCGGAATCCAGGCGCTTCCTCTCGCGGAAGAGGGAGTCGCGGCGGAGGGAATCGCGGCGCAGCGAGTCAAGGCGGAAGGTCTCCCGCGCTACGGAATCGCGGAAGAGCGAATCCCGGCGCAGCGAGTCAAGGGTAAGGGAATCGAGGACAATCGTATCGGGCAGGTGACGCTCCCAAAGGAGGGTGTCCGATTTAAAATCAACCGTCGTGTACTTGTCCAGGAAGTAATCGTTGAACTCCTTGACCTTGCGCTGTTTGTTTACAATCCTGTCGTAGTGGTCCACCTTTTTCTTGAGCTTGGCAGAGGCGTCCCGGAAGACTTTGGAGAACTTCTCAGGGTCGTCCAGGTAGCGCTTGACGGTGGCGTCGTAATCTTCAAAGGTGTAGCCGTAGCGGGCCAGGATGGGATCGTAGAAGAGGCTGGTGTCTGCCCTGCTGCGCTCGCTGCTGTGGTCTTTTATCCACTGGTCGGCCAGGAACATATCTACATAGATGTCGGTAAGGGTGGCGCGGGGGATGATGCGGGGCCGCCCGCTGCACGATGCAAGCAGGAGACCCAGCATAAGGGCGCACACCATATGACCGACACGCACTTTCATCGCAGTATGGCTCCGAAGTCTTTCTTGAACATCTCCAGCAGACGGTCCATCAGGCGCTCGGTGTCAGCATCCGTAAGGGTGCGCTCTTCGTCCTGGATAACGAAGCTGAGGGCGTACTGCTTCTTGCCGGCGGGAATCTTGTCTCCGCGGTACACGTCAAAGAGGCCTACCTGCTTGAGGAGCTTGCGCGCCTGCTTGAATGCGGCGGTGCGCAGGTCTGCGTAGGTGACGCTCTCGTCCAGGAGGAGGGCAAGGTCTCTGCGGACCTCGGGGAACTTGGGCATCTCCTTGAAAGCCACCTTGTTGCGGCGCACTATTTCAAACAGCACGGGCCAGTTGATCTCTGCCGCTACCACCTGCTGCTTAATGCCGAAGCTCTTGCAGAGGGCAGGTGCAACAACGCCCATGGTCACGAGCTTGCCACCCTTGCCGGGCAGGGAGAAGGTAACGCCGTCTGAATAGAGGTCCGAGGGTGCGGGCTCGGTAAAGAGCTGATACAGATCTGCACCGTAGCGGCGCAGGAGCAGCTCCACATAGCCCTTGAGGCAGAAGAAATCGCTCTTAGCGGGGGCTTCTTTCCAGGATTTGTCGGGGGTGCCGGTCATGACCAGGCAGAAGCAGGCGTGCTCCTCGTAAGCATCGAGCTTAGTGGTATCCTTCTCCGGGAATTTGCGGTAGACGTTGCCGTACTCGAAGGTGCGGAGCGAGCCTATCTGGCGGTTGAGGTTGTATGCAACCACTTCCAGGCCGCCCAGAAGCAGCGTCTGGCGCATCACGTTGAGCTCCTGGCTCAGGGGGTTGACTATCTCTACACAGGCCTCCGCGGGGAAGGTCTTGAGCTTGGCGTAATAATCCTTGCGCGTGAGCGAGTTGTTCATTATCTCCGTAAAGCCGTTGGATGCGAAGAACGCGGAAACACGGTTGCGGATGGCCTCGGGATCGGGATTGGGCGAGGGAGCCACCGACATCTTCATGTGATGCGGCAGGTCTATGTTGTTGTAGCCGTAGATGCGGAGGATTTCTTCCACAACGTCG
>JAFZXV010000101.1 GCA_017616595.1 Bacteroidales bacterium | reverse complement strand
TTCCGAGCCCCTCATCAAGCAGATGCAGGACAGGATAGAAAAGGCCAAGGCAGAACTGAAAGAACTTGAGCAGAAGATACGCCAGGCCGAGGAGGGCGCCGAATAATGGATAAGAATTCGATTATTGGATTCATACTCATTGCGTTCATCCTTTTCGGATTCACGTTCTTCGAATCCCGTCAGGCCCGCAAGAGGGCCGAGGAGCAGCGTCAGCTGGATTCCATAGCCCTTGCGCAGATGCCGGTAGACAGCCTCTACCAGGCCGCTGCCGACGAGGCTATGATTCCCTACACAGGCCCGGTTGCCGAAGAGCCGGCCGCCATCTACTCAGACAGTCTGCTCCAGGCCGCCCATACCTCCGAAGGCCAGATAGCAGTGCTTGAGAATGAGCTTGTCCGCCTTGAGTTTACTTCCAAAGGAGCACAACCTTACAGCGCTCAGCTAAAGAAATACTCCAGCTACGGAGGGGGGGAGTTGTTCCTCTTCCGCGGGGGAGATGCAGAGTATTCCATCAGCATTTATGCGGGCCAGTATATCCGCACGTCTGACTTCAACTTCAGCATTGCCGAACAGTCGGACAGCGTGGTCGTCTTCCGCCTTCCGTTCGCAGGCGGCGGATACATAGAGCAGAGTTACAGGCTCGCGCCGGATTCGTACCACGTCAACAACATGCTTTCCTTTGTGGGAATGGACAACGTGATCCCGCGCAACGTGGGCAATTACGACGTAGACTTCAGCGTCGTTATTCCCCGTCTGGAAAAGGGCTACCGCAACGAGAGCCAGTACTCCAAGCTGGATTACTATTTCCCCGGGGAAAAGAAGCCCGCAGAGATCGGCCGCGGCCGCAACAACGCCAAGAGCATCGGTTCACGCCTGAGCTGGGTGGCATTCCAGCAGCAGTTCTTCTCTGCGATAATGCGCGCCCCGCAGGAATTCTCCAACGGAGAGGTTTCCGTAAGCTTCTTCCCGGAGACTGACGAGTCGCACAACCTGATGGCCTGCAGCGCCAAGATGCGTTCCGACTTCCGTTCCGCCCCGAGCGTAAGCGTGCCTTACGAGTTCTACTTCGGCCCCAACCACTTCAATACGCTCAAATCCTACGGGCAGAAGTACGAGAAGATAATCCCCCTGGGCGGCTGGCTCGTGGGTTGGTTTACCCGCTTTGCCATCATCCCGATGTTCAATTTCTTCAGCCGCTTCTTATCCAACTTCGGCCTCATAATACTCCTTATGACGCTGGTAATCAAGCTGGTGGTGTTCCCCCTCACGAGCAAGTCGTATATCTCTTCCGCCAAGATGCAGGCCCTGCGTCCGGAGATAGAGAAGATAAACGCCAAGTATCCCAAGCAGGAAGACGCCATGAAGAAGCAGCAGGCCACAATGGACCTGTACAAGCGGGCCGGAGTGAATACCATGGGCGGATGCCTGCCCACGCTGCTCACGTTCCCTATACTGTGGGCTATGTTCCGGTTCTTCCCGGCTTCCATCGAGCTCCGTCAGCAGCCTTTCCTCTGGTGCGACGACCTCTCGGCATACGACTCCATCCTCGACTACGGCACCAAGATCCCCATCCTCGGAGACCACCTGTCGCTCTTCGCCCTGCTGATGGCCGTCGTAATGTGGGTCTATTCAAAGATGACCACCGCCAGCCAGGCCGCTTCCAATGACCCTACGGCCTCTTCCATGAAGTTCATGACCCTGTGGATGATGCCTATAATGATGTTCTTCATCTGCAACAACCTTTCGGCGGCACTCAGCTATTATTATCTTCTTTCCCAGCTGATTGCAATCATCCAGACCTGGGTCATCAAGAAGTGGTTCGTGCATCCCGAGCAGGTGCTTGCCAAACTTAAGGCATCCGAGGGCAAGCCTCTGCCCAAGAGCAAGTGGCAGCAGCGCCTGGAAGAGGCACAGAAGCTTCAGGAGCAGCAAAGGAGAATGCAGAACAACCGCAGATAGTGAGCATTTCAGATAACATACAGCAAATCAGAAAGGAACTGCCATCAGATGTTACCCTGGTGGCAGTTTCAAAGTTTCATCCGGCAGAGGCCATAGAAGAGGCCCTGGCAGCAGGGCAGACCGTGTTTGGGGAGAACCGCCCCCAGGAACTGGAAAAGAAGGCCGTCGCGCTCGACGGGCGCGGTATCAGCTGGCATTTCCTCGGGCATCTTCAGACCAACAAGCTCAAGATGGTCCTGCCATACGCCAGCCTGGTGCAGTCTATAGATTCCGAGCACCTTCTGGCGGAGGTTAACGCCTGGGGCGCGCGAAACGGCAAGGTTATCCCGGTGCTGCTGGAGTTGCATGTGGCGGCGGAAGAGTCCAAACAGGGTTTCTTTGAAGACGAGGCCCTTGATATCCTGTTCCGTGCCGATTCCTTCAGGAACATCCGTTTCTGCGGCCTTATGGGCATGGCCACCAATACCGATAACCAGGATGATATACGTGCCGATTTTGGCCGTATAAAGGCCTTCTACGACTATGTGCGGGACCTGTTCCCGGAATACACAGACTTCAGGGAACTGTCCATAGGGATGTCCGGCGACTGGAGAATCGCCATTGAATACGGAGCAACTATGGTGCGGATCGGAACCGCTATCTTTGGAGAACGCGTCTAGATTGCATCCTCTGCGCACAGGCAGGGGCGTGCTTTGTCTTTGTCGGACAATATCATCTCTTCCTCCGGAATCAGCCAGTCTATGGCGAGGGCGGGGTCCAGGGCCTGGATGCCGGAATCGGCCTCTGGGTGGTAGTACTCGTCGCACTTGTATTGGAAGACGGCCACGTCGCTCAGCACGGAGAAGCCGTGCGCAAAACCCTTGGGGATGAAGAGGGAAAGGTGGTTCTCTTCGCTCAGCACGGCGGCAAAGTGCTTGCCGAAGGTAGGGGAGCCCTTGCGTATGTCTACCACAACATCAAGGATGCGGCCGCGTACGCAGCGCACCAGCTTTGCCTGGGTGTAAGGCGGCTTCTGGAAATGCAGGCCGCGTACTACGCCGTGTACGGAGCGGCTCTCGTTGTCCTGCACGAAGACGGTAGGGCAGACGAGCTCGTCGAATTCCCTCTGGGAAAAGCTCTCGTAGAAATAACCTCTTGCATCTTTGAATAACCTCGGTTCCACTATGAGCAGGCCGGGGATGGTGGTCTTAATTACGTTCATTCGGAGTAGTATTTGGGCCAGCAGGCAAACAGATAGGCCTTGAGCCTGTCTTCCTGGGCGTTTTTCTGTGGCTTATAGAAGACCCGGCCGCTGAGCGACTCGGGCAGGAATTCCTGGTCTACGAAGTTGCCGGCAAAGTCGTGCGCATACCGGTATCCGTCGGCGTATCCGAGTTCCTTCATCAGGCTGGTGGGAGCGTTGCGCAGGTACAGGGGCACCGGGGCGGTCTTGTCTTCCTGCACTGCTGCCAGGGCGCCGTCTATGGCCAGGTACGCAGAATTGCTCTTGGGAGACGACGCAAGATATACCGCGCACTCACTCAATGGGATACGCGCCTCGGGCATGCCGATGGAGTGAACTATGCGGAAGGTGGAATCTGCCAGCAGCAGAGCGTTGGGATTGGCCAGGCCGATGTCTTCCGCTGCCAGGATGCACAGACGGCGGGCGATGAACAGGGGATCTTCTCCTCCTGCCAGCATACGCGCCATCCAGTAGACGGCGGCGTTGGGGTCTGAACCGCGCACGGACTTGATGAAGGCGGAGATTATGTCGTAGTGCATCTCTCCGTCTTTGTCGTAAACCGCCATGTTCTCCTCGAGGCAGGAATTGACGGCCTTGTTGTCTATTATAATAGTGCCGTCCCCGGAGGGGGGAGTGGCGTTTATCACTATCTCCAGGATGTTGAGAAGCTTGCGGGCGTCTCCGCCGCTCTGCCGGAGCAGGGCGTCGCTCTCCCTGAGTAAGGTCTTTTGCTCCCTGAGGATGGGGTCAGAGGTGAGCGCACGGTTGAGCAAGAGCTTCAGGTCATCTGCACCAAGAGACTTGAGAACAAACACTTGGCACCTGGACAGAAGGGGAGAAATAACCTCGAAGGACGGGTTCTCCGTGGTGGCTCCTACCAGCACCACAGTGCCTGCCTCCACAGCGCCGAGCAGGGCGTCCTGTTGCGCTTTGTTGAAGCGATGGATCTCGTCTATGAAGAGGATGGGGGCAGCCGCCGAAGAGAAGAGCGACTTGTTTTTTGCTCGGTCTATGACCTCCCGCACGTCCTTAACGCCCGAGCTCACGGCGGAGAGCGTATAGAACTCGCGGTCCAGCGTGCGGGCGATTATGCTGGCGAGGGTGGTCTTGCCCACTCCCGGAGGCCCCCAGAGTATGAAAGAAGACAGGTTGCCGCTGTCTATCATATTCCTCAGGATGCATCCGGGGCCCACCAGATGCTGTTGCCCTACGTATTCCGACAAGTCGCGCGGCCGCATCCTTTCCGGAAGCGGTATGGCAGCTGCGGAATTGAGGGGCTGTGGCATCTTTTAGTCGAGCGGTTTGATGTAGGAACGGCGGCGCTTTACGCACTCGTGGGAGAACTGCTCCATCTGCCCCTGGTTCTTGATGTTGGTTTCCAGCACGGCGTTGGTCTCTGCCCATTTGACTCCCTGTTTCTTGAAGAAGGGAAATAATGTGTTGAACAGCAATGAGTTGATGCCTGTGTTCTGGTAGTCGGGACGAACTCCTATGAGCAGCATCTCCACGCCCTCCTCGTGCTTGAGGAACATGGATTTTACGATGTGCCACCAGCCGAAGGGGAAGAGCTTGCCGCGCGATTTCTGGAGGGCGCGTGCAAGGGAAGGCATGGTGATGCCGAATGCCACAAGCTCGTCTTTGTCGTTCTCCAGCATAACCAGGTAGCGGAGGTCGAGTATACTCAGATAGAAATCAAGATACTTCTTGGCCATGTGGTCCGGGAGCACGGTAAAGTTGTAAAGGTCTTTGTAGCATTCGTTTATGAGCTTGAAGACCTTGGTGCCGTAATCCTCCTTGCGGATGATCTTGCGGGTGAGGGGCTTGACGTGCACGTTGGTACGCTGCTTGACTATATTGGCAATCCTTTCCAGACGCTCCGGAAGCTGGTCTTCCATAAAGAGCTTGTATTCCACCCAGTCCGTGTCTTTGCCGAAGCCCATCTTCTCCATATGGTCGTTGTAGTATGGATAGTTGTAGATGAGCGCCATGGTATTTAGGCGGTCGTATCCTGCGATGAGCATTCCTTCAGGGTCGAAATCGGTAAAGCCGAGGGGACCGACCACGGATTCCATTCCGTGCTTGCGGCCGAAGGCGTAGACTTTTTCCATGAGGGCCTGGGAGACCTCAGGGTCGTCTATGAAATCGTACCAGCCGAAGCGGACCTCCTTGTGGTTCCACTGCTCGTTGGCCTTGAAATTGACTATTGCGGCTATGCGTCCTGCGGGTTTGCCGTCTTTGTAGGCCATCCACAGCTCTGATTTGCAGAATTCCTGGGCGGCGCCTTTTTCCTGGTCGAGGGTGTCCATCTGGTCGAATACCAGAGGGGGGACGTAATATGGATCGTGCCTGTAAAGTACCTCGGGGAAATTGACGAAGCGGCGCAGCTGGCTGCGGGTTTTGACCTGCCTGAGTTCTATTGACATAAGATAGGATTTAGCTTTTTGTATCTGCGAAGATAGTCTTTTTATTGGATATAATCAAAGTTTTGTCTACCTTCGTGTTTGTGCACGGCAAGCTTCATATCGCATTGCCTCTGATTATCCTGAGCCTTGTCTGGGCGCCATCCGCCGCCCAGGAGTCCATTGGTGTATTCAATTCCCTTAAGGGCATAGGCGCAACGGTACGCCTTCCGGAGAACGACGGAGTCTTCCACACTGCAACCGCCTTCGTAGACATATACGGCGTGGCCACCAGCCGCTGCTCCAATCCCGGGCTGCGCTTCAACGTATCCCGCCAGTATGTTCTGAGCAGGGTTCAGAAGGGCGACGTCCACCTGTCTTTCTACGCCGGTCCGGGCGTCACCCTCGGCTATGTGAGAGACCACGACAAAGGATTCGGCATAGACCTCAAATCCCTCTTCAGCGACAACGAGGGCGCCGTGGCGGCAATCAGCGGAGATGCCGGCTGCCGCTTCGACTTTGGCGGCTCCGTTGCCCTCGACATCTCATTTGCATCGGACCTCGGTATCCATATCCGCAAGAACGAGGATGAAAGGGAGTACTTTGCACCCAGCGTGAGCATCTACAACAACGGCTGGATGCAATGGCTCTATCCGCAACTAACCATACTGTTCAAGCTGCGATGAAAAGAACCCTTCTCCTTGTCCTTCTGCTTCTTCCGGCGCTCGCCCTGAGCGCACGCGGCCCCAGGTTCAGCTATGGCCTGGAGTGGGGCTATACCGGCACATTCCTCCGCACCCATCAGTATAACTATATCTACAGCGAGGGCGCCAGGATCGTGGACAACGATGCCTTCTGGTGGTACTATTCCAACGGTTCCGTGCTTGCCGACGTCGGCCTGGACCTGGGAGACAAGGTAAACCTTTCCGTTTATTCCGGCCTGCTTGGAGTGTATTCCAGAAGGTGGATGGTCCCCATCGAGCTCCGTACCCGCTGGTGCCCGAATGGCCTGGAGAACAACGGCCCGCTGGCGCACCTGGGCACGTCCATAACTATCCCCACATCAACCTTGCAGGAATCTACCTTGCGCATAAATGCCGGCGGGGGATACAGGTTCTGCGTTTACAGGCATCTGAGCGTGGACTTCCTGATGTGCCTGGTCGTGACCGGAGACCACGACCTGATCCGCGACCCCGATACGGACTTTTACGTCCCGTCAAAGAATATTACCAAGAATTACTCCCAGTACTGGGGAGTGAACATGTCTGTGGCAATCAACTTCTAGAGTATTGCCTTAACCCTTGCGACTATTTCTTCTGCAGGCAGTTCCGGACTCAGCACGAGGTCCGGCTCCTTGAGCGTGTAGCCACGGCCCATCGAGGCCAGGATGCCGCCGCCAGTGCAGTTGAGCATGATGCAGTCGTCTTTTGCGACCCGGCCTTCCTTAACGGCCTGGGCAAGGGAAGACACCGCCACGGCTGCCGCGGGAAGGAGGTCGTAGCCCTCGAGGTTGCGGAACTGGAGGAGCCAGTAGACTATGTCGTCGTTGCCGGCGAGGAAGACGTCGCCGCCGCTCTTTGTGAGCACGTCAAAAAGGCCGCCCGCTATGCTGTAGGGCGGTTTACGGTTGGAGAGTACCTTTGCCAGGATAACCTCGGAGCGGCGGCGCCCGAGTTCGGGTGCGAGTTCAACCAGTTCACGGGAACCGGCCTTCCAGGAGTCGTAGATAAGGGTGAAAGGAGTGTTCTGGCTGACGAACACCTTCATATGGTTCTCTCCGAAGCGTCCATCCGCGGCAAGCCTCTCGGCATTTTCCCACGCCGCTATGGCGCCGGTGCCGGAGCCGACGGCCTGGAAGTAGGCGTCGGGAATACGGCCGGTCTTCTCTACGCAGCTGAGCAGGGTAGTGCCCATTCCGTCGCGGCGGGCTATGTTCTTGGCTCCGCCTTCCAGGAAGAAGGACGGGTCGGATGCGAGCTTTTCTCCGAGTGTGATGGCGTCGTAATAGTCGCACCCGTGGGGAACGGCCACAACCTTTACGCAGCGGTTGAGCTTATGGTGGAACCACAGGTCGTGACGGTTGTCTTCCGGGATGCAGATGACCACGGGGATGTCGTTGTCTGAGCATACCTGGGCAAAGGCGCGCGCAGTGTTGCCGGCGGACTGTACTATGAGGGTGCGCTTCTCGTGTTTGTCTATGCGGGCGCACACGGAATATGCCTCGGTCTCTTTGAATGAGCAGGTCTTCATCTTGGCCCCTATCTTGGGGGCCCAGCCGGAGAACGTAATATATAAATTATTGAGCCCCAGATGTTTGGCGAGTCCTTTGGACTTGTATGTTACGGGTGCGGCCGACCCGCGGAGCGTGCGCTTTACGGGCATCCAGCCACTGTAGCGGTAGAGGCCGCGAAGGTCTGTGCGGGGTGTGAAAAGCGTTTCTGAATACTGGGCGCGCACGAGGGCGGGGGAGTTGCTCTCAGGGTCGGAAAGGGTCCAGCCCGCATCTTCGAAGATACGGCCGTTGCCGGCGTTGACGAGGCTGTATACCGCAGGGTTGAATTTGAACAGAGGCATAGTCTACAGGTTGATGAAAAGCCAAACGTAATATGCTGCGAAGGCCAGCAGGAAGATGGCGCCCTCCCACCGGTCTATCAGATTCTTCTTGAATGTGTAGGAACTGAGCATAACCAGCACCATGCTGCCCAGCACGGCGGCCACGTCTACGAGCGATATTCCCGTGAACGACAGGGGAGTGACTGTGGCGGCGGCGCCGAGTATGAGCAGGATGTTGAAGATGTTGGAGCCCAGGATGTTGCCGAGCGCGAGCTGGCCTTTCTTCTTGAAGGCCGCAACGGTGCAGGCGGCAAGCTCCGGCAGGGAAGTGCCGCCGGCAAGAAGGGTGATGGCGATGAATTTGTCGCTCACTCCGAGGGCGCTGGCAATGCGCACGGCTGAGTCTACGAACCAGCGGCCTCCGAATACAAGGCCGGCAAGCCCCGCGAGGGTAAGAAGTATTGCAAAGGCGATGTGCCTGTCTTTTGCGGGAGCGTCTTCCTCTGCGGTGCCGTCGTCGTTTACGAAGCAGGAGACTATATACAACGCAAACAGCGCCAGGAAGATGATCCCTTCTATCCTGGACAGGCCGTCTTTGCCCCAGCCGAAGAGCGTGCCGCTCATTCCCATAAGTGCAAGCAGTACTGTAACTGCCATAGTAACGGGAATGTCCCGCCGGCGATTGTTGCGTGTAACTGCAATGGGCATTATTAGCGCCGTGACGCCAAGGATCAGCAGGGTGTTGAAGATGTTGGAGCCGATTACATTGCCTATGGAAATGTCTGCGTGGCCGCTTATGGCGCCGGTGAGGCTCACAACCAGTTCCGGGCAGGAGGTTCCGAATCCCACGATGGTAAGGCCGATGACGAATTCGCTGACGTGCAGCTTGCGTGCTATTGCGGAGGCGCCGTCCACGAGCCAGTCTGCGCCGAAGATTATCAGAAGGAGCCCGGCGATGAGCAGCAGGATGTCAGTTATCATAGTACTCCAGTTTGCAGATGTTTTCTACGTGCATGGTGTGGGGGAACATGTCCACAGGCTGCACGGCTGTAATACGGTATTTGGCGGCCATCAGGGCGATGTCCCGAGCCTGGGACGCCGGATTGCAGCTTACGTACACGATACGGCGCGGCGCGGCGCGTAGTATGGTGGCCACGACGTCGGGATGCATGCCGGCGCGCGGCGGATCCACTATCATGACGTCCGGATGCCCGTGTGCGGCGATGAAGGAATCCGTGAGGATGTCCTTCATGTCTCCGGCAAAGAACTCGCAGTTTGATATGCCGTTTGCCGCAGTGTTGGCGCGTGCGTCTTCTATTGCCTCGGGAACGTATTCTATGCCGATGACCCTGGACGCTCCTGCGCTCACGAACTGAGCTATGGTGCCGGTGCCTGTATAGAGGTCGTATACCGTCTGGGTGCCGTCCAGGCCGGCGAACTCGCGCGCCTTGCGGTAAAGCTGCAGGGCCTGGAGCGTGTTTGTCTGGTAGAAGGATTTGGGGCCGATGCGGAAGCGCAGGTTCTCCATACGCTCGTAAATCGCATCCTGGCCGTAGTACAGGATGCATTCCTGGTCCGATATGCTGTCGTTCCCCTTGGTGTTGATTACGTAGTAAAGCGACGTCAGTTCCGGGAAGCGGGCGACTATGGCGTCCAATAGGCCGGTAATGGCAGGGGAGGGCTCGCCAAAGCACACGATGAGCATTACCTGGCCGTCGTCCGTAGTGCGTACGAACATATTGCGCAGGACGCCGTGATTCTCTCGTATGTTATAGAATGACAGGCCGTTACGTATTGCGTAATCCTTAATGAAAAGGCGAAGTTCGTTTGTCGGTTCACGCTGGAGCCAGCAGCGGTCTATGTCCAGGACCTTGTCGAAATATTTGCCTACGTGGAAGCCCAGACCGCATTTCTGAGCGTCGGAGAGGGCTTCGGGATCTTCTTCCGGGAGTATCCAGCGCCTGTCTGATGCGCTGAATTCAAGCTTGTTACGATAATAGTTAGTACGTTCCGAGCCTATTATGGGAGAAATCTCAGGCACCTGCAGGTGGCCTATGCGGGTGAGCTGGTCGTAAACCTGACGCTGCTTAGCAGCAAGCTGGATTTCGTAGGGGAGAGGCTGCCATCTGCAGCCTCCGCAAATCCCGAAATGCGAGCAGAACGGCTCCAGGCGCTGCTCAGAGGGCTTTTTTATTTCAACTATACGGCCTTCCAGGAAGCTCTTTTTCTTGCGGGTAATACGTACGTCCACGACATCGCCGGGAACTGCGAATTCTACGAAGAGAATCCGGCCGGGTGTGGCGGGATCGTCTTCCGGGAGGCGTGCATGTGAGATTGCTTTGCCCTCGGCGGCGATGCTTTCTATTACGACGTCGTGAAGGACTATGTCTAATTTTTTGCTACGTGCCATAAACATACAAATATACTAAAATATGGTAATTTTTGAGCGGGGAGTGGTTTTTATATATCTATGTTAACATAATATAAATTGTATAACAATAGTGTATTTTTAAAGAAACATGCAAAATATATGGATTTGAACGATATTTAATGTATATTTGTCTGTTCAAGGGACAATAACTATTAACAAATACTTTATTATGAAAAGATTTTTGATCCTTGCCGGTTTGGCAGTTCTTGCATCAGCCGTTTCTTCCTGCGACGAGAACGGCAACCTCATTACCCCTCAGATGGATGTGGATATCAACTCTTCCAGCGATGTCTACGCAGAGGATTTGCTGGACCTCAAGTCCGAGGCCGTCGCCTACGATGCTCCCAGCAACGTTTATTATGTAGAGACTTCGGCATCCTCCACTCTCAGGGGCACCGTCGCCCTTTCTTCTACACCTGCAACCCTTTCTGGTGCCCTGGAGATAAACAACGCAAAGCTTCCTGAATCGGCACAGCCCAAAGACGGCAGCCTCGCGCAGGGTGCTCTCGTGCTTATTCTGGATAATCCTGCCGACGAGAAAGTCGTAGCGTCCGGAAAGGTTGAGGCAGACGACGTCAAGTTCAATCTCCCCGAGTTTACCGTCAACTCCGGATCACGTGAGGAGTTCCGCTTCGTTTCCATCAACTCCTCTGAGAAGCTAATCCCCGGTGCCACCGACAATTACGTCACCCTGCCCGAGCCCGGCAAAGCCCTCGACAAGGGTCCTTCAAAGATAGTCGTCTCGGATATCGTCCTCTCAAAGCCTTCGACCAAGGCAATTGCCCCTGCCGGAGGCAGTTACGAGTTCAAGGTGGACGCCAAGTACATCGCTCCCCTCATCTACACCGCCGGTGCAAAGATTCATCTCAACCGTACCTTCACGGACCTCAAGATCTCCCTGGACCGCGTCAATTATCCCTGCCCTGAATACGATATTATAATGGATGTGGAGAATACCCTTCCTTTCGATATCAACTTTACCGTTTCTTCCGCAGAAGGCATAGACGGAACCCTCAAGAACGTCATCAAGGCAGGATCCCTCGAGAACCCCGTCACTACTTCGGTGGTACTCAACGTTAAAGACAGCTCCGGCAAGGCCGTCAGCAACATCAACACCGCAGACCTTGGCGTCGACCTGACCGCCGTCGAGGGTGCCTCTCTCCAGAAAGGCCAGAAGCTTGGCCTCAAGGTCAGCAAGGTAACCATCATCAAAGTCCTCTAAATGAAAAGAATTCTTCTCGCATCGTTAGTATTCCTTGCCCTGTCAGGCACTGCTCTGGCGCAGGAATTCAGGACAGGATATTTCCTCGAGAACTATTCCTATGCCTATCGCATCAATCCTGCCGCACCTATAGAAGGCAAGCCGTATTTCTTTGGTGGAATAGGTCTCGGCAACGTTTCTGCGGAGGTGCACACCAACCTGTCCGTTCCCTCGTTCCTGACTCCCCTCACCTTTGAAGACGGCACGTCCTCGCTCGTCCTGCCGCTTCTCAGGTCCGAGTTTTCCCTGGAAGAGGCGCTGGCCGGCTTCTCCGTAAATAACGAGTTGTTGGCCAATGCCAACGTAAATCTGCTCACGGTCGGCTATCAGTCCGACGTAAGCCGCTGGAGCGTAGAGCTTAATCTTCGTGCAGATGCCTATGCCGGAATGCCTCTGGACATTTTTTCCGCACTCAAGACTGCACAGCTCAACGGCATAAGCGACTGGCACGACCGCTACAGTTTTGCAGGCTTTTGCCTGGAAGCCGATTCCTATACCGAGCTTGCCCTCGGTTACTCCAGAAGGATTGGCGACCAGTTGACCGTAGGAGGCCGTGTCAAGGGTCTTTTCGGCTTGGGCTACACTGGCATCAACATTGACGCCTCCATAGCTCCGGGTGTAGAAAAAGACGTTAAACTCGGTCTCGATGCGTCCTTGAATGTTTCCAGCCCGGTGGACATGAGTCTTCCCACTTCCACGATAAACGGCAAGAGGTATTACGACTTCTCCCAGGTGGATTTTGCAGACTTTGCCGTAAAGAACATTTTCGGCACCAAGAAGAGCCTCGCCGGCTGGGGCCTTGGGTTTGACCTCGGCGTTACATACGAGCCCATAGAGGGCCTGTATATTTCTGCCGCAGCCAACGACCTCGGTTTCCTTTCCTGGAAGGGTAACGTCGGCGCCGCCTGGCATATTGATTCTGAAATCGGCGAGGACTGGAGGGAGTTCCTTCGTCTGGAAGATACTTCCGGCCGCTTTACCTCCGGTCTGAACTACTCCATCAATGCAGGCGTTAAGTATAAGATGCCTTTCTACGACAGGCTCAGCGTCGGCCTTCTCGGCACTTTCCAGAAGAATTACAAGGAGGCACGCCTTGGCATCGACATCACTCCCCTGGACTTCATCAGCATTGCCGCAACCGGAGCAATCGGCACTATGGGCGGGCAGTTCGGTGCAGCGCTCAACCTCAAGTTCCCCATCGTGAACTTCTTCATAGGAACAGATGCGTTCCTGTACAATTTCACTCCGGAGATGATTCCTCTGGACAAGATCAACACAATGATTACCACCGGCTTGCTGATTGCTATTTAAATAAAAAAGTTGCTGCGCAGGCAGCAACTTTTTTATTTCTGGAGTTCTACCGGATTACCGTAGATGTGCCAGAAGATATCCCGAAGGGCGTCTCTGTCGAGGCGCCTTTCCAGTTTGGTAATCTTGTGCTCCGTATATTCGCGGAAGCGGGCAAGGTCTTCAGGCAGGTATTTGACGCCGAGGTATTCGGAGGTGCCGTTCATCAGGTCGTAGCCCATGTAGTTGGTCTTCCAGAGCTTGTAGCCGCCGCGGATGCGGTCGTCCAGGATGCCGCGGAGGCGCTGATAGCGGTCGTTGCCCGTGAGGGCCGCGGCCTCTGCTATCTCCGACGCCGAGAGCGGCTTGCCTATGCTGAGGTGGATATGGCCTTTGTTCTGGCGGATGCCGGTGAGGATGCTGTGCAGGTCTTCCTTCGGCTTTTTTACGTATGGAGCATCTCTGCTCATAAGGAGCTCTCGGGCCTTGCGGCTGTCGCAGGGCTCAATCTCGTAGGAAATGCTCATCGGCACTATATTGAGCTCCTTGAAATTGTCTTCGAAGCCCTTCTCTCCGCTCATGTCGAACATCTTGAGGAGGCCCTGCTCGGTCTTGTCTATGCCGTTCTTGGCCCTTCCCTCTTTCTGGGCCACCCAGATGGAGGATGTGCCGGAAGTGATTGAAAGCCTGATATATTTGGAGAGCGTATGGGAGTTGAGGTACATCTGGCGGGCGCTGATGCCGCGGATGACTTTGATCATACGGTTAGACTTCATCAGGTCTTCTATCAGGGTGCTCTGCAGCAGGTTGCTGCCTACGCACAACTCGGCGAAAGGCAGGCCGGAGGCATGCATGGCGTACAGTATCAGAGCCGGGTCCAGGACAATGTCCCTGTGGTTGGAAACGGCCAGGAACTTGCCGTTGATGCCTGCGAGATTCTCCATTCCGCTGAAGGTGAAACCCTCCGAGGTGCGGGCAAGGATGGCGTTGATGACGTCTATCATCACAACCGCCTGGAATTCGTCTATGCTCTTGACCTTCCTGAGCGCCTGGGCCATAGTGTCCACGCTGGCCTTGGGAAAAAGGTATTTGGAGATCAGCGGGAGCATCGGATGGCGGGACACACGGTTGAGGGCCTCAACCGCTTCCTCGTCGCTATACGGGCGTATGTCTTCGAATTCTGATAAGTCGGCCATAGTACGTACTATTATATTGTACAAATTTAGGAATTATCTTCTGAATAGCAATGAAGAATCGCCATAACTGAGGAACCTGTAGCCGCTGGAGAGGGCATGGTCGTAGATGGTGCGCCAGTCGCCTCCCACAAAGGCGCTGATGAGCAGCAGGAGCGTACTCTGAGGCTGGTGGAAATTGGTCACCAGGGCATCTACAATGCGGAATTTGAATCCGGGGACGATGATGATGCGGGTGCCTGTCTTGAACTCAGTCAGTCCGTTGGCGTCCAGGTAATCCACCAGGGCATTCAGGGCCTGCTGCGTGCTGTATGGCCATTCTCTTTCGTACGGGTCCCACTGGCCCACGTCGCGGGGACTGCCGTTTTCTATGCAGCGCGCGCCGGCGTAGTATAGCGATTCAAGGGTGCGTACGGACGTAGTTCCCACGGCTACTGTAGGTCTGCCCCCGGCGGTAAGCGCTTGAAGCAGTTTGCGGCTTACGACAAAGGGCTCGCGGTGCATCGGATGGTCTGCCACTTTCTCGCTCTTGACGGGCAGGAAGGTACCTGCGCCTACGTGCAGGCATACATTCTCCATATCTATTCCGCGCGCAGAGATGGCCGCAAGTGTATCCGGCGTAAAATGAAGGCCTGCCGTCGGCGCTGCCACCGAGCCGCGGATGTGGGCATAGGTCGTCTGATAGCGTTCCAGGTCGATAGGCTCGGTCTCGCGGCAGAGGTACGGAGGGATTGGCACGCGGCCGCAAAGCTCCAGGATGCCGGAAAACGGTTCTCCACCCTGCCAGG
Organism: Bacteroidales bacterium; assembly: GCA_017616595.1. Taxonomy (GTDB): domain Bacteria; phylum Bacteroidota; class Bacteroidia; order Bacteroidales; family UBA932; genus Cryptobacteroides. Next base: position 38,454 of record JAFZXV010000101.1, on the reverse strand, counting down.
TGAATTCTACGATGCCGGTACGGTCTTCACGGCTGATCAGCCTTGCCTGCAGATGGACGGAAAGCAGTTCGGCGTCGGTGGTGTCGTATTCAAGAAGATCGTCTTTCCAGCGCTTGGCATTGCCGATTACGCATTGCCAGCTGCAGCGGCCTACGGCTGCAAATGCACTGGCGTATTCCGCAGGCGATTGGGGTTGAAGGCAGAAAATTTCAATTCTCGCGCCGCTTGCGCGCTTGAAGAACAGGCGGGCGGGGACGACCTTGGTGTCGTTGAACACCATCAGCGAGCCCTCAGGCAGAAGGGATGGTAATTCGCTGAAAATGTAATCCTGGCAGGATCCGTTCCGATATTGCAGCAATTTGGAAGAATCACGCACAGGAAGCGGATATTTTGCAATGCGGCCGTCAGGAAGCGGATAATCGTAGTCTTGTATCTTGATATCAGGAATCATATCGTTTTGTTCTGACAAACAAATATAACAATTTGCGTGTTTACAAAATGAAATTAAATGATTTACAAACCGATTCACATTTGTAAAGAATACACAGAGTTATCAACAGGTGGTAGAGTTATTAACAATCGGGTATATAATAATTACTTATAATATAATATTGTATTTACTAAGTCATTTATAATCAGCTAAATAATAATTATAATCATTATAAAGCTTTAGGTCGTTGGGCGCTGCTTGTTCAACTACTCCCCTTCCACGGCACTTAAAATAGCATGTATTTGCATAATTAATATATTTATAATCAATTATATATATATTATTATCAAAAGTAAAATATAGCGCCAAAACTCCCCTTCTTCCCTGCTTTTGTTAATATTTTTACTTTAAACCCAGTTGCAAATCTCGAATAATTCATTTACTTTTGTAACGTAAACGGAGTGCAAATGAACGAACGTCTTCAGAAGTTTCTCTCGTCTGAGAACATCACCCAGTCGCAGCTTGCAGACACGCTTGGCGTGGCGCGCGCCAGCATCTCTCATATTCTGTCCGGACGCAACAAACCAGGCTTCGATTTTCTGGAAAGCATTGCCGCGCATTACCCCGGCCTGAGCCTCGAGTGGCTAATTACCGGCAAGGGCCGTATGTATCGCACCCAGCCGGACGATTCCACCTCGCCGGAGCTCCAGTTATTTGCCAGTTCCGCATCCAGAATAGCTATCGACCGCATAGTCGTCTTCTTTGAAGACGGAACATACCAAGAATTCAAGTAATTTCTTTATATTTGTGGTCTGTAGTATGTATAGTTTCTTAATCAGGCCACTGACCAAGCGCATTAAGGATAACGACAGAGCCAGCGCAATCGCCCTCCGCTACTTCAAGTTCGAGGGCAAGATTCCCGGCGGCCGTTTTGTGAGCAGAATAATACACGGCAACCGCCCCGTCGGCCTCGAGAAAGAGGTCTTCGGGCTGGATTTCTATAACCCGGTCGGCCTGGGAGCCGGCCTGGACGTAGCCGGAGAACTGTACAACGACCTTAACGACCTCGGCTTCAGCTTTGTTGAAATCGGGCCCTTTGCCGATTTCAAGGCAATACGCAGGGCAATCGCCAAGATTCAGCAGGATCCGCAGAACGATATACTTGCAGCCTGCATTTCCGGAGACCACCTTCGTTCTTTCTGCCTTGCGTATGACTTCTGCGATTTCTTTGTAATAGACATCTCCGATAATCCGGACATGGACATCTTCGACGAAATCCTGGACGCCCGCCTGTCGTACGAATCATACAAGCCCGTAGTCGTCAAAATAGCTGAAAATACGCCCCTGGACGCCCAGGACGACGTAATAGACTATTGCCTTCTCAACAGCGTAGACGGCATCGAGGCACGCAGCGTAGAACAGATAAGGCATATCAGCTCACGCTCCAAGGGGCGCTTGCCTGTCATAGCCAACTGCCACATCAAAACCCCCGTGCAGGCAGCAGAAGCCCTTGATGCAGGCGCTTCCCTCATAGAGGTGCGTATGGGCCTTGTGCGTGAAGGGCCGCGGCTTGTGGGCAAAATACTCAAACATCTGGCAAACAAAGCAAAATGAGAGTCGAGGAACGCATATCCATGCTTCTTAAAGGGAGCGGCCTTACATTGAGTGCGGCAGAGTCCTGCACCGGCGGGCGCATTTCTCACCTGATTACCACTATATCCGGCTCTTCCGCCTACTACCTCGGCTCTGTAACCTCATATGCCGTAAGTGTAAAGGAAAAGGTCCTCGGCGTCCCCTCCGGCGTAATAGAGGGCAAAGGCGTGGTGAGTGCAGAGGTCGCGGCCGCGATGGCGGAGGGCGTGCGCGCCCTTTGCGGCAGCACATTCGCCGTTGCCACCACCGGCCTCGCCGAGGGTGGAGACGACCACTATCCGGAGGGCACAGTTTGGATTGGAGTGGCCGGTCCTGCCGGTACAAAGACCCTTCTCTACCAGTACGATAAAGACAGAAAGGCCAATATCCGCCGTTTTACCACAAGGGCGCTGACATTTTTGGCCGATTATATAGAAGATTACATAAGTAATTGTAAACCAGTAAAAGAAACAAAATAGTAATGCCTAATAACATTTTTGTTAAGCTTCTTTTTGCCGCATTTTTGGCCGTTCTGGCGTACTCTTGTACCCCGGAAATAGAGATAGACGAGCCGGCAGGGCGCGTCGTGTCTATCTCCCCTTCCACCGACGGCGACATCAACCTCACCATCATCTGCAATTCCAATCTCTCGGACTACATAAAGGTAAGTTACGAGCTTATCGACTGCGACCAGATCCGCCACTCCAGGCAGTTCTCGGCCGCAGACACTACATACTATTACTGGGAGCCGGACAGCACAAGCATCAAGCTTGCCTTCAAGGCGGAAAGGCTCCGTTCATTCTCGGCCGTTATCTTTGACTGGACGGAAGGTATAGATTTCAACGTCAAGGCCATCCTTACCACCCCTACGGATGGGGTTGAGCTCAACTGGTGCGCCCTTTACGGAGCCCACTACACCTTTGCGGAAAGCCTTCTCCTCTGGAGAGACACCGTGACGGCCCTTAATTCCGGCCTTCCCGGAGAAACACCCGGCACCGGCACCACCCGTTATATCCAGTTCGGCATTGTGCCCACCAGCTATGGCCAATACAGTATTACCATGGACTGGGTAGCCGGAAACCTCTTTGACAAATAACATCTCAAGACAAATACAATGAGTATACAGGACAAACAGATTGAAGCACTCGTAGAGAGGCGTGCAAAAGCCCGTCTCGGCGGCGGCCCCAAACGTATAGAGGCCCAGCACGCCAAGGGCAAGCTCACTGCAAGGGAAAGGCTTGCATTGCTGCTCGACGAGGGGAGCTTCGAGGAATTCGATATGTTTGTGCAGCACCGTTGCACAAACTTCGGAATGGACGCTTCCCATCCCGACGGAGACGGCGTGGTAACCGGCCAGGGAACGATTGACGGCCGCCTGGTATTCGTCTACGCCCAGGATTTCACCGTCAACGGCGGCTCCCTCAGCAAGACCATGTCGGAGAAGATCTGCAAGGTGATGGACACCGCGGTCAAGGTTGGTGCTCCCGTCATCGGCCTTAACGATTCCGGCGGAGCGCGCATCCAGGAGGGCATAGACGCCCTGGCCGGATACGGAGAGATCTTCGAGCGCAACATCCTTTGCAGCGGCGTCATCCCGCAGATCAGCCTTATCATGGGCCCCTGTGCCGGCGGAGCCGTTTACTCCCCTGCGCTCACGGACTTTACGCTGATGGTCGACAAGACCAGCTACATGTTCCTTACGGGTCCTGCGGTGGTAAAGTCCGTTACCGGAGAGGTCGTAGACCAGGAGCAGCTCGGCGGAGCCCGGATTCATGCCTCCAAATCTGGCGTTGCCCATTTTGCCGCTGACAATGAGCAAGATGCCATAGCTAAGATAAAGTGTCTGTTAAGCTATCTGCCGCAGAACAACCTGGGTACGGCTCCCCTTCGTCCGACCTCTGATCCCATCAGCCGCGTAGACGATGCCCTCAATACAATAATCCCGGACAACCCCAACAAGGCATACGATATGTACGCCGTCATCCGCAGCGTTGTGGACGACGGAGACTTCTTTGAGGTGCATAAAGACTTTGCCCGCAATATCATAGTTGGTTTTGCGCACGTCAACGGGCGCAGCGTAGGCGTTGTGGCCAACCAGCCCGGCGTCCTGGCCGGAGTCCTGGACATCAACGCCAGCCGCAAGGGCGCCCGCTTCGTACGCTTCTGCGACGCCTTCAACATTCCCCTCCTCACCCTGGTTGACGTTCCCGGCTTCCTCTGCGGTACTCAGCAGGAATACGGCGCGGTAATCACCAACGGTGCAAAGCTCCTCTACGCATATGGCGAGGCCACGGTACCCAAGGTTACCGTTACCCTTCGCAAGAGCTATGGCGGCGCGCACATAGTCATGAGCTGCAAGCAGCTCCGGGGCGACATCAACTACGCCTGGCCTTCCGCCAACATAGCAGTTATGGGGGCCGACGGGGCTGTGGGAGTTCTCTACGGTAAAGAAATAAAGGCCGAGGAAGATCCGGAAAAGCAGGCTGCCATTATAGAGCAGAAGAAACAGGAGTACAACGACCTGTTCTGCAATCCTTACCAGGCTGCCCAGAAGGGCTATATAGAAGACGTAATAGAGCCGCGGAATACCCGATTCCGCGTTGCCCGGGCCTTTGAGGTACTTGAAGGAAAACGTCAGGAAATTCCTGCTAAAAAGCACGATAACATTCCGTTATGATTCTTGCTATTCTTTTACAGGCTGCCTCTTCTCTGGCAGAACATCCCGGCGCTATGAAGATGCTGGAAACAGATCCGCACGGCTGGACGCTGTCTCTTGTGGCCGTGTGCGTGGTGTTCTCCGCCCTTCTTGTACTGTTCCTTCTTTACAGCCTTTCCGGAGGCTTCTTTACCGGCAAATTCAAGCGTAAGCCCAAGACGGATCCGGATGCACCTGCAGCTGCGGCAATCGCTCTGGCTCTCCACAGTTACCTTTCGGACGAAGACGAGATAGCGGCTATAGCCGCCGCCCTTCATCTGTATCTGTCCGACAGCGTACACGACCCAGAGCCCGGCTTCATCACCATCAGGCGCGACGCCCCCTCTTCCTGGGGCAACAAATCATTGACACTCAGAAAAACACCCCGCAAATGAAAAACTATAAGTTCAAAATCAACGGAAAAGACTATTCCGTAGACATCCAGGGCATCGAAGGCCGCAACGCATCCCTTACCGTTAACGGCGTTGCCTATACCGTAGAACTGGGCGAAGAAGTGCCCGCTGCCCCTGCTTCGGCACCGGTCGCTGCAGCAGCCCCTCAGGCTCCGGTACAGCCTGCTGCTCAGGCTGCACCCGCTCCGGCAGCCGCTCCCTCAGGCAATGCTGCAACGGTATGTTCTCCTCTTCCCGGCGTCATCATCAGCATAGACGTCAAGGTTGGAGACGCCGTTAAGAAAGGCCAGAAAGTTGCCGTGCTCGAGGCAATGAAGATGGAGAACGAGATTCAGTCCGAGTGCGACGGCACCGTGGCCGAAATCCTCGTCCACCGCGGAGATTCCGTACTTGAAGGCGCAGCCCTCGTTAAGATAGCGTAATGGAGCAGGTATTCGATTCACTGGCTCAGTTCTGGCAGTTTACCGGCTTTGCCAACTGCACGTGGCAGCATCTGGTGATGATTGTCATAGGCATAGGCTTCATCACGCTCGGTATCGTCAAGGAATGGGAGCCGCTGCTGCTGGTGCCTATCGGCTTTGGCATCATCATCGGCAACATCCCCATCTTCGAGGGGCTCAGAATAGGCATTTACGAAGAAGGCTCCGTCCTCAACATCCTCTATCAGGGCGTGCGGCAGGGGTGGTATCCCCCGCTTATATTCCTGGGCATAGGAGCGATGACGGACTTCTCGGCACTCATTTCCCAGCCGCGCCTGATGCTCATCGGGGCTGCTGCACAGATGGGTATATTCGGCGCATATCTGCTCGCCCTTGCCCTTGGCTTCATGCCAAATGAGGCTGGTGCCATAGGCATAATCGGCGGAGCGGACGGCCCCACTGCCATCTTCCTCAGCTCCAAGCTCGCCCCGGACCTGATGGGTGCCATTGCGGTGAGCGCCTACTCTTATATGGCGCTCGTGCCTGTTATCCAGAAGCCCATAATGCGTCTGCTCACCACAAAGCAGGAGCGCCTGATAGAGATGCCCAAGCCGCGCGAGGTCAGCCAGAAAGAGAAGATCATCTTCCCCATAGTCGGCTTCATCTGCACTGCTTTCATCGTGCCTTCCGGCCTTCCGCTGCTTGGCATGCTGTTCTTCGGCAACCTTCTCAAGGAATCGGGCGTTACCCGCAGGCTCGCCACCACGGCCGCCGGCCCTATGATTGACGTCGTTACCATGCTCATCGGCCTTACCGTGGGCGCCTCCACCCAGGCAGACAAGTTCCTTACCGGCAATTCCGTCAAGATATTCGTTCTCGGACTCCTGTCGTTCGTCATCGCCACAACCTGCGGCGTGCTGTTCGTAAAGATCTGGAACCTCTTCCTCAAGCCTGGGCGCAAGATCAACCCGCTCATCGGCAACGCCGGCGTGTCTGCCGTGCCGGACAGTGCGCGCGTTTCTGAGGTTGCAGGCCGCGAGGCCAACCCCAGAAACCACCTGTTGATGCACGCTATGGCGCCCAACGTGGCCGGCGTCATCGGTTCCGCCGTTGCGGCCGGCATATTGCTCGGATTCCTAGGATAATAAAGACCCAACATATTTATGCAGAACAAATTACAAGAACTGACCGACCAGCTTTACAACCAGGGCCTTGCCAAAGGCCGTGAAGAAGGAGACCGCTATCTGGAGCAGGCAAAGCGCGAGGCCGAGGCCACCGTTGCCGCGGCCCGTCACGAGGCTGAAGATATAATCGCCAATGCAGAGAAGGCCGCCTTTGAGCTCAGGAGCAAGGCCGAGGCCGATATACGCATGGCCTCCACCCAGGCTCTCCAGGCAACGCGCAAGGATATAGAGAATCTTGTCGTGGCAAAGATCGGCGCCCAGAGTTCAACCGCAGATCCCGCCTTCCTCAAAGAGATTATCCTCAAAGTGGCCGAGCGCTTCTCTGCTACCGAGGGCTCAGACATCGCCCTCGTGCTTCCGGACAGCCTCCGTGCCGAGCTCGAGCCCTGGGTGCAGGCAAGTCTTGCCAAGGCGCTCGGCGCTCCCGTGCAGGCATCCTTTTCCAAGAAGATAAGCGGCGGATTCACAATTGGCCCCAAAGATGGTAGTTACTTTGTAAGCATGACGGACAAGACTTTCGAAGACCTCATCTGCGAGTATCTCCGTCCCGTAACGCGCAAACTCCTTTTCGGTGAATAATTACGAGTACATAATTACCTCCCTTCCCGTCCCGGACAAGGCCGGCGGCCTGGACACTTCTGCCCTTGTGCAGATGATACGGAGCCATCTTTCAGAGTCCGACAACGCTCTGATGGACACTCTGTTGAGCGGCTTCGACCCGGACTCGCTATGCCTGGACTTTTACAAGAAGGCCCTTGGCAGCCACAACGCTTTTATAAGGGAATACTTCCTTTGGGACCTGAGGGTGCGAAACACCAAGACCGAGTACCTTAACCGCAAGCTCGGCAGGCCATCCGGCCAGGATGTGATAGACTTGCCCGGCGCTTTGGAATACGACGAACGGAACGAGGTGGATGCCATCCTCTCCGGCACCGACATCCTTGCCCGCGAGCGGGACCTGGACTCCCTTATGTGGGACAAATGCGAGCAGCTTACCCTGCTCCATGTCTTCGACGTAGACATCATCCTTGCATTTACGGCCAGAATGATGATTGCAGACCGATGGAGCAGGCTGGACCCTGCAAGCGGCAGGGAGATGTTCCGCAGCCTCGTAGAAGAAATCAGAAAAACAAGATAAACGATATATGGCAACAACCGGCATTGTTACAGGAATTGTTTCCAACCTCGTGACCGTTAAGGTAGACGGTCCCGTTGGGGAAAACGAACTCTGCTACATAGCCCTCGGCGGCACCAACCTGCTCGCCGAGGTAATCAAAGTCACCGGCGACAAAGCCTCGGTGCAAGTCTTCGAAAGCACCCGCGGCCTCAAGAACGGAGACTCAGTAACCTTCCTCGGCAGGATGCTCGAGGCCAGTCTCGGCCCCGGCCTGCTCTCCGGCATATACGACGGTCTGCAGAACGACCTCACCACCATGACGGGCGTCTTCCTCAAGAGAGGAGAATACACAGACCCTCTGGACCACAAGAAGCTGTGGGACTACAAGCCCCTGGCCTCCGTGGGAGACGTCGTCAAGGCCTCCGACTGGCTCGGCGAGGTGCAGGAAGGCTGGCTGCCCCATAAGATAATGGTCCCCTTCAAGTTCGAGGGAGAGTATAAGGTCAAGAGCCTCGCACCGGCCGGATCCTATAATATAGATACGGAAATAGCGGTCCTCACCGGCCCCGACGGAGAAGACCACCCCGTGACGATGATCCAGAAGTGGCCCGTCAAGGTTGCAGTCCGCGGCTACGCAGAGAAGCCCCGCCCGTCCGGCATTATGGAAACCGGCGTACGCATCATAGATACCTTCAACCCCATCGCGGAGGGCGGCACCGGATTCATCCCCGGGCCTTTCGGATGCGGAAAGACCGTTCTGCAGCATGCCATCGCAAAGCAGGGAGAGGCAGACATCGTGGTGATGGCAGCCTGCGGCGAGCGTGCCAACGAGGTTGTGGAAATCTTTACCGAGTACCCCGAGCTTGTAGACCCGCACACCGGCCGAAAGCTGATGGAGCGCACGGTTATCATCTGCAACACTTCCAATATGCCCGTTGCGGCTCGTGAGGCATCTGTCTACACGGCTATGACCATCTGCGAATACTACCGCGCAATGGGATACAGGTGCCTGCTGCTGGCAGACTCCACATCCCGCTGGGCGCAGGCTCTGAGGGAGATGAGCAACCGAATGGAGGAGCTCCCGGGCCAGGACGCCTTCCCGGTAGACCTTTCCGCCATCATTTCCAATTTCTACGCACGCGCAGGGCGCGTCGTGCTGGGCAACGGCCAGACAGGTGCGGTTACCTTCATAGGTACCGTCTCCCCTGCAGGCGGCAACCTCAAGGAGCCCGTTACAGAGAGCACCAAGAAAGCCGCCCGCTGCTTCTATGCCCTCGAGCAGAATCGTGCGGACCAGAAGCGCTACCCTGCCGTCAACCCCGTGGAATCCTATTCCAAATACCTCGAGTATCCGGAGATCCAGCGCACTCTGGAATCCATAGTCGAGCCCGGCTGGATTGCAAAGGTGCTCAAGGCAAAGAATTACGTGCGCCGCGGCAAGGAAATGGCCGAGCAGATCAACATCCTTGGCGACGACGGCGTGCCCATGAGCTATCACGAGGCTTTCTGGAAGAGCGAACTCATAGACTTTGCCTTCCTGCAGCAAGACGCCTTCGACCCCATAGACTCCGTTTGCCCTATGGAGCGCCAGAAATTCATGCTGGACCTTATCCTGGACATCTGCGACCGCAAGCTGGAATTCGACGATTACGAGAAATGCCGCGCATGGTTCAAGGAACTTATCAACCTCGCAAGGCAGATGAACTACTCCGAATACAAGTCGGCCGCCTTTGAGAAGTACCACGATTCCATCACCCAATTACTCAACGACTATGGCAAATAAAGCATATCAGCGCACATATACCAGGCTTCAGGCCATCACCAAGGCAACGGTGTCGCTTGACGCAAAGGGCGTTGCCAACGAAGAGCTCGCCTCCGTGGGCGGCAAGCTGGCGCAGGTGGTAAAGACCAGCGGCGACCGGGTGACCCTCCAGGTCTTCTCCGGCACCGAGGGCGTGCCTACCAACGCCGAGGTTTCGTTCTTCGGCGCGCCTCCCACCCTGAAGGTAAGCGAGCAGCTTGCCGGGCGCTTCTTCAACGCCTATGGCAAGCCCATAGACGGCGGCCCGGAGATAGAGGGCGAGGAACGTCAGACCGGCGGCCCCTCGGTCAACCCTTACAAGCGCCGTCAGCCCAGCGAGCTCATCCCTACCGGTATCGCAGGCATCGACCTTAACAACACGCTCGTTTCCGGCCAGAAGATTCCTTTCTTTGCAGACCCGGACCAGCCGTACAACCAGGTTATGGCGGACGTCGCCCTGCGTGCCGACGTAGACAAGATCATCCTCGGCGGCATGGGCCTCAGCAACGACGACTATCTGTTCTTCCGCCACGCGTTCGAGGGCGCAGGTGCGCTGGACCGCATCGTCTCCTTTGTCAACACCACCGAGGAGCCTCCCGTGGAGCGCCTCCTCATCCCAGATATGGCGCTCGCGGCCGCTGAGTACTTTGCGGTAGACAAGAACGAGAAGGTGCTTGTGCTGCTGACCGATATGACCCTGTACGCCGATGCCCTGTCCATAGTATCCAACCGTATGGACCAGATTCCGTCCAAGGACTCGATGCCCGGCTCACTGTACTCAGACCTTGCAAAGATTTACGAGAAGGCCGTGCAACTGCCCGACGGCGGCTCCATCACCATCATAGCCGTTACGACGCTCAACGACGGAGACATCACCCACGCCATCCCGGACAATACCGGATACATTACCGAGGGCCAGATATTCCTGCGTGCCGATTCCGACTCCGGATGCGTGATTGTAGACCCTTTCAGAAGCCTGAGCCGACTCAAACAGCTCGTGCAGGGCAAGAAGACGCGCGAAGACCACAGCCAGGTGATGAACGCCGGCGTACGCCTTTACGCCGACGCCCAGAACGCCAAGACCAAGATGCAGAACGGCTTCGACCTGTCCGACTACGACCTCCGCTGCCTGGACTACGCAAAAGACTATGCCAAGGAGCTCCTCAGCATAGATGTCAACATCACCATCACGGAGATGCTGGACACTGCCTGGCGCATCTTTGCAAAGTACTTCTCCCCCGACGAAACCGGAATTAAACAGAGTTTGATTGATAAATATTGGAATGCCTGATGGCAATAAAGTTTCAATATAACAAGACGTCCCTGACGAACCTCGGCAAGCAGCTGAAAGTACGCCAGAACGCGCTGCCCACCCTTAAAAACAAGGAGTCGGCGCTGCGCGTGAGCGTTCTGTCCGCAAAGAACGAGGCGCAGGCACAGGCCGAGCTGCTTGAGTCCAAGCTGCGGGAATACGACTACCTGGCAGCCCTTTGGAACGAGTTCGAGCCCGGGCTGATATGCATACGGGATGTCCGCGTCAAAACGGTCAAGATTGCGGGAGTCAAGGCTCCGGCCCTGGACGGAATAGACTTCGAGCTGCGCCCCTTCAATGCCTTCGCCAAACCGGCATGGTATGCCGACGGCGTCCGCATCCTGCAGGAACTCAGCACTATAGGCATAGAGTCCGAGGTGTCGGAGGAGCGCCGCCGTATTCTGGAATTCAACCGCAAGAAGACCACCCAGAAAGTCAATCTGTACGAGAAGGTGCAGATTCCCGGCTATCAGGAGGCCATACGTAAGATAAAACGCTATATGGAAGACGAGGAGAATCTCTCCAAGGCCGCTTCCAAGATAGTCAAGAACCGCCACGCCGCGGCGGAAGAAGAGGAGGAATCGCTATGATAGAAAAAATGACCCGTTACGACTTTGTCCTCCTCAGTTCCGGCAAGGACGGATTCATAGACGCTCTGAGTGCCCTTGGCGTGATTGACATAACCCGTTCCGCCAAGCCCGTGGACGAGAAGTCGGCAAGCCTTCTCTCTGAGATAGAAGCAGTTGACGCGTGCATATCCAGGATTGCAAAAGGCACAGATGCACATCTTAAGGAGCTACAGGACGCTCTCCGCTCTCTGCAGAAAGAAGCCGAAAGCGTTTCCCACTGGGGTGAGTACGACCTTGCCAGACTCAACTCTCTGGGCGTGCCCGTGAACTTCTACTGCGTGCCGGAAAAGAAGTACGATGAATCATGGGCGGAACAATATGCCGTAGCGGAGACCGACAGGGAGCGCGGCAAAGTCTGGTTCGTTGCTGTTGGAGATAATGATATCCCTGCCACTCCCCTTGCTGCACCCACTAAGACAGCCGATATGCTCGGGCAGGAGATTGCCGGCCTGCAGACGGAAATAGATGCCTATAAGAAAGAGCTGGAGGATGCTAAGTCTACCCTTCCATCCTTGCGGGAAGATGCCGCCCGCCTGCGCGGCGAGTTGGGTGTCTACCTTGCTTCCGTGGGCGGAGAGTCCGCTGCCGACGGCGAGCTTGCGGTGTTCGAGGGCTTTGCCCCCACAAGCGAGAAAGAGCGCCTTGCAAAGGCGTTCGACGAGCTTGACTGCGTATGGTTCTCTGCTGAAGCGTCGGTAGAGGACAATCCTCCTATCAAGCTAAAGAACAACAAGTTCGTAAAGCAGTTCGAGATGCTCACGGATATGTATGGCAGGCCCGACTACAACGAGTTCGACCCCACTCCGTTCATCTCCGTATTCTTCCTGCTTTTCTTTGCCATGTGTATGGGAGATGCCGGTTATGGCCTGCTGCTCATAATCGGCGGCATCCTGCTCCGCAAGGTTGAGAATCTCAAGAACCTTGCGCCGCTGGTAACCATTCTGGGCGTCGGTACTTTTGTCGTGGGCATAGTCATGCACACCTTCTTTGGCGTAGACATCTCCGCCCTGCCGTGGATTCCTTCCTGGCTCAAGGCCGTAATGATAACCGGAACCATTGCCGGATTCGAGGCTCAGATGGTGCTGGCGCTCATAATAGGTGTAGTGCACCTTTGCCTTGCAATGATAGTCAAGACGGTCTATGCCACCCGCAACAAGGGCTTCCTGGGGTCTCTTGGCACCTGGGGATGGACATTGCTCATAGTCGGCGGCGTGGCACTCGGAGTCCTGGCAATGACCAGCCTGGTTCCCGCCCCTGTGCTTAAATGGATTGTAATAGGCCTTGGTGTGCTGTCTGCCCTGGGAATCTTTCTTTTCAACGACATTAAGCGTAATCCTCTCAAGAATATCGGGGCCGGTCTGTGGGATACTTACAACACGGCTACGGGCCTACTTGGCGACGTTCTGAGCTACCTGCGCCTCTACGCCCTCGGCCTCGCCGGCGGTATGCTCGGCAAGGCATTCAACGACATAGCATCAATGACGCTTGGAGACGGTTCATTCAGCGTTGGCTGGATTGCTTTCCCGGTTATTCTTGTGGTTGGCCATGCGCTCAATTTTGCGATGTGTTGCCTGGGGGCGTTCGTGCACCCTCTGCGACTCAACTTCCTGGAGTTCTTCAAGAACTCTGGCTACGACGGCAAGGGCCGCGTGTATAAACCTGTAACTAAATAAATATCAACAAATAAACACGTACGATTATGAACGAAATTCTCGGTTATCTTGGTCTCGGACTTATGCTTGGTCTGTCCGGTATCGGCAGCGCTTATGGCACGACCATTGCCGGCAACGCCGCTGAGGGCGCCCTCAAGAAGGCTCCTGAGAAATCCACCAGTTACATGATCCTGTCCGCACTGCCCGCTACCCAGGGCATCTATGGTTTCGTGGGCTTCTTCATGTGGCTTCTTATCTTCAAATTCGATTTTGCTGCCAACGGCCCCCTGCTCTTCGCGATGGGACTCGGAATGGGTATCGTCTGTCTGTTCTCGGCAATCCGTCAGGGGCAGGTTTGCGCCAACGGTATCATCGGTATCAGCCAGGGGCACGACGTGCAGACCAATACTTTCATTTATGCCGCCCTTCCGGAATTCTATGCGATTCTCGGTCTTGCCGGCGTGCTGATGCTCGCCCTGGCCATATAGTTTTATAGTTTGATGCTGGAATGCGGATATCTGTTTTTCGGAACGTGGCCGCCCGCGGCCTATGAGCGGGAGGGGCCCGCTGGATGTCGGGACGGATGGCAAGCTCGCTTGTCAGACGGCACGGCATACAGTGGGAGGGACGAGGACCGAAGGTCCGAAGGTGGAGAAAAACAGATATCCGATTCCAGCTACAGCTTAATAACTGAACAGTCAAATGGAGCGGCCGTTACGGTCGCTTCTTTTTTGTTTATGCCGGAAGCAGTCAGTAGTTCTGAGGGGAACTGGAGATTGAGTGTTACGGTTGTATTGCTGAAGTTGCAGAATACGGCGAAAGCCTGGCCGGAATGCCAGCGGACGAAGGCAAAGTGGCGGTCGGGATCGAACGGGGCGGGCTGGCAGTAACAGAGGTCCCATACGGCGCCGGAGGCAAAGACGGGACGGCTGGCCAATGCCAGAAGCTCGCGGTAGCGTTTGAGCACATGGCGGCGCTCCCGGTTCAGGCCGCTTCCCGTGGCGATGTAGCTCTGCAGCGCCTGCAACCCGGCCGGATGGCACCATTCGAAGATGGACGTGCGCCCCTCGTGGCCCTCGGCTGCATCCTCCCCCACTTCCTGGCCCGCGTACAGCATAAACGGCGCGCTGTTGAACAGCAGCGAATGCGCCACTGCTGCCCAAGCCTTATCGGCGCAGCCGGCAAACCAGGACGAGGCGAGGCGCTGCTCGTCGTGATTCTCCAGGAAGTTGAGCATATTGCCCTGGCGTCCGCCGAGCCACTGCCAGTTCCAGGTGAGTTCGCGTGCGGAGCGGTTCCCCGCCAGGATGCCGCGCAGGATGTCGTATGAGCCGGACTTATCGTACAGCAGGTCAAAGCCGGCAACGTCCAGATACCGGGAATAGTTCTCTTTCTGATAGACTTCCGCAACGAACATCAGCTCCGGGAATTCTTTGCGGACAGCTGAAATGACGCCTCCCAGGGCTTCTGCGGGCACCAGCTCAACCATATCGCACCGGAAGCCGTCTATGCCCTTGGATGCCCAGAAACGGAGGATTTCCGTCATCTCACGGGGTGTTTGCGGATTGGTCCAGTCTACCTTTATGGTATCTGTCCAGTCTCCGTCGTGCCAGCCGTACAGGGCAAGGGCGCCTTTGTAGTCGCAGGCTACGTGGTTGGGGATGAAATCCATGATGCACTTGAGTCCGGCGGCGTGCGTGCGCGCCACAAGAGCCTCGAATTCGGCCATTCTGCGTGCCGGCCTTGCAGCCAGATACGGATTGACGTCATACCAATCGGAAATGGCATAGGGCGAGCCGGGATTCCCCTTTACGAAAGGCTTGCCGCTTGCATGGCGCGGAATTCCTGTAAACCATATGCAATCGACCCCGAGGGACTTCAAGTATCCGAAAGACGCATCGTTCCAGGATGCGAATGTGCCGTCTCCCCAAATGCGGGGCAAGACCTGGTAAATAATGATTTTGCCGTTCATCAGAAAGGATATCCTACGCCAAAGTGTACGGCATGGCTGTCGTTGTCGAACAACCAGTCGAGAGGGGTGAGGAAACGTGAGCCCGCCTCCCGGGAAGGTTCGTAAAGCTTGTAACCCCAGTCCAGACGGAGGAGGATAAACCCAAGGTTCAGACGTACTCCCAACCCCCAGTCTGCACCGATGGTCTCTATGAAGTTGCTGGGCAGATCCATAAAATCCCATACGTTGCCGGCCTCTGCAAACAAGGCGCCTTCTATCTTCCAGAACAGTTTCTGGCGGAGTTCCAGATCCAGCTCTGCCTTGAAGTCGCCTGTCTGGCTGGGGATGGTAAAGAATGTCATCAGCGGGCTGCTGCCCGGACCGAGCGCCCTCGTCTGCCATCCGCGCATACTGCTTGCGCCGCCGACGAAGAACATCTTCTCGAACGGCATTGACGCGGAAGAACCGTAAGGGGTGCCTACACCTCCGTCAAAACGCAGGGCAAGGGATGTCTTTTCTCCGAGGCTGAAAGCGTGCGCAACCTGCAGGCCGACCCTGACGTACTGGGCATAGCCAAGGCCGAACAGCATACGCTCGCCGAATTCATTCACGGGCAGGTAATTCCTGAACAACGAGATTATGTTGCCTGAACTGTCCAGCGTGAGGCGTGTGGTAGTATAAGACCCCTTAGGCACAAGGTCCGTGGTCGTCGCCCAGTATACCTGGCCGCTCAGGCCTACGTCTATGTGGTCGTAGAAGCCGTCGTACAGGCTGATGTTTCGGAGGAGGGACATCAAGAAGTCGTCGGACATCTCTCCGACCTTGATGACGGTGGCCCTGAGCGGGTACACCTGATAGTAGAAACGGCGGCTGTTGCCCGTATAGCCAAAGGAGAAATTGCCTATCCAGCGCTGGAACTCCGGGCGTTTCTGGTAATTGAAGGATGTTACAAGTTCCGTGCGGGGAATGTTGTTGCCCTTGAATACGCTGTACGGCAGACCTAACAGGCGGGGAAAGCTGAGGCTGGTATTGACACCGAACTCCGTTGCCCTGGTAGTGGTGCCCGGCTGGCCCTGGAAGTTGCCGGAGAAACCGAGGGAGAACCACTCGCCGCCGTGGAAGATATTCTTGTGGTAGAAACTCACATTAGGCGACACGCCCAGCAGGCCGGTAGAGTTGGTGGAGGCCTCGAGGTTTACTTTGACGCCCTGCAACTTGCTCTCTCCCAGCGTGATGCGGCAATCTACCGTGGCCGTGTCCGCCGGAATCATCTCTATTCCTACGTTGTTGAAGACGCGGAGGGCGGTGAGGCGGTTGTAGCTGCGGTTGATGAGCCTCTCGCTGTAAAGGTCGCCGGGGTGAATGGTATTGATGTCTCTGAGGACGTTTTCCCGGAAGGGTACCTCGGCGGAATGCTCTATGGTAACTTTTCCGATATGATACTTCTCCAGCGGCTTGGCGGCGATTGCAAGCTCGTTGCGGCTGTATTCTCGTATGCGGTATGTAAGGATGTTGCGGGGGCCCAGCGTATCTGCCTCAAAGGCGTAGTTGTACTTGGTAAAGTCGTAATAGCCCCTGTCTCTGAACCAGGAGGCGCCGCGGGTGGTTTCCGACTCCAGGAGCTTCTCGCTCAGATAGTCCCCCGGTTTTACCAGGGTGTTGCGCAGATCCTGACGGAATTCCTTCTCAAACTCGCCGCCGGGCACGCTGTAGACTATGCTGTCTATCTGGTAACGCTTGCCGGGCTCGACGAAATAATACACCCGGACCGTCCGCCCGATGGTGTCTACGCGGGATTCCACCTTGGAATGGTAGTATCCAAGATAATCCAGATGCTTGGCGATGTTCTCCCGGGAGCTGGCCACCTGATTGCCGTTAAAAACCACAGGAGCGGTTCCTGCAGAACGGAGGGCGTTGTTAAACCAGTCGTCCTTGTCTGGGTTTGACCAGTTGTACAGCACCAGGGAGGGATTCCACCCGAAGAGAACGTAACTGTTGGCCTGCTGGCGGACATAGGAAGATACGTCGGAACTGCTTACCCCCGACTTGGAGTCCCTTATCCTTATTATGTTGCGCTCGAGCCTGTACTGGCCCGGCTTGAGCACCCTTGTGGTGCTGCAGGCACAGAGAAGCGCTGCGGATGCAATGAGGATGGCTATGCGGGCGCGGCGTTTCATCTTCTGCGGAACTCTGAAAGGATTACGGCGGTTGCCGTTGCAACATTGAGGGATTCAGCTCCGGGGCCCTTTGAGAATGATGGTATATGCAGCCTGGTGCTCACCTGGGCAGCGACCTCGGCACCAATGCCGAAGGATTCACTCCCCATAACTATAAGGCCTTCGTTTGCAAGCTGTTGCGTATAGATATCTACACCATCGAGAAAGGTGCCGTATACGGGCATGTCCATTGCCCGGAAACGGCTGCAGAGCTCCGGGAGGTCGCAATAAACGGCGTTTACGCGGAAGATGGAGCCCATGGATGACTGCACCACCTTGGGATTGTAGAACTCAACGCTGTCTGAAGAGGCAAAGACGGTGCTGATGCCAAACCAGTCTGCCAGACGGAGTATGGTGCCCATGTTGCCCGGGTCCCGCACGGAATCCAGGCCCAGATAGAGTGCCCTTTCCAGCGCCAGGGGGCGCGGAGCGGGCTTTTCTACCACGGCGATTACAGGCGGAGGGGTGCTGAGGGATGATATCCTGGCCATCACGTCCGGCTCTTCACGTATTATCTGGAGCACATTGAAGCCCGATGCCAACGCCTCCTGCACCATCTTCTCTCCCTCTGCCAGGAACTGCCCGTATTCGTCACGGTACTTTTTCTCCCTAAGGGACTTGAGGCGCTTTATTTCTGCGTTGGTGAGCATTCTTTTGCAAAATTATATTGCAAATTTAACAAAAACTTGTTATGTTTGCCAAAATCATCAATCATTCAGAAATGGGAAAGTTTGTTATTACTCTCCGTAAGAACGGAGAATTCCAGTTCAACCTCAAGGCCACCAACGGCCAGGTCATCCTCACCAGCGAGGGATACACCACCAAGGCAGCCTGCCTCAACGGTGTAGAATCCGTCAGGAAGAACGCCCCTCTCGAGGAGCGCTTTGAGATCAAGGTCGCCAAGAACGGCAAGCCTTATTTCAACCTCAAGGCTTCCAACGGCCAGGTCATCGGTGCAAGCCAGATGTACGCTTCCGAGCGCACAATGAAGCTGGGCATCGCTTCCGTACAGAAGAACGCCCCCGAATCTCCCGTCGTGGAAGAACTGGACTAATCTCCTTTCTTAAAGAAACAATGAAGCCGGTCTTTCGGGGCCGGCTTCATTTGTATCTTACCGGATGAAAGACCGCATGACATATCTGGACCTTGCCCGCATAACGGCCATCGTTCTCGTAGTCGCCGGGCATTTCCGGCCCGACTTCGAGCCCGGGTGGTGGGGCGTCCTTGTACGGGGCATCTACTCGTTCCATATGCCGATGCTCTTCTTCATAAGCGGTTATCTGTATTCTTTAAAAAAGCCGGAGTCGTACAAAGCCCTGTTAGTCAGCAAATTCCGGAGGCTTGTGATTCCGTACCTGTCGGCTTCTGTCGTATTGATCCTGATTAAGATCCCCGCCCGGCATTTCTTTCCCGTAGCCAATCCCGTTGGGCCCCTGTCATTCCTGAAGATATTCTATATGCCTGCCGCCGCCCCCCATCTGTGGTTCCTTTGGGCGCTGTGGTGGATGTTCATCGTGGTCGGACTCTTCCGGAGCAAATCCTCCCGGGCATTCCTTTTTCTGGCGGCCGTTGTCGTCTCATTATTGCCGTTCGAGACAACCGATTTGTTTTGCATCAGCGAGGTTAAACGTTGTTTTGTTTATTTCATGGCCGGCTGCTGTGCCGCGGACGGCTGGTTGGATTGGGAGTCTTTCCTTATTCGTATCAAGACGGTGGTGCCGCTTTTATGGCTGGTCTGTCTTGTGGCATATTCCCTCTCCGGCACCGAAAATGCCGTATCGTATCTGTTTATGGGGCTTCTTGGTTCCGTAGCGATGCTTTCTTTATGCAAAACGGCATCAGGCCATATGTCTCCTTCCGCCGTCAGACTATCAACGGAAGCGGCATTGGCATCCTTTACGGTTTATCTGTTTCATTCTGCCTTCATCGCCTTGGCCATGGCGGTTCTGGACCGGATGCCATTCGTTCTCTATGCGGGACTCACAGTGGCTGCGGGTTTCTTTGGCCCTCTGTTAATACACGAATTCCTGCTAAAGAGGTTTTCTTTAACAGGAACTCTGTTTGCCGTCAAGCGGCAGTAGTATTTTCCGGCGCTTACCAGTTAAGGATCTTGCAGAAGTCGTACTCCTCGGGGTTGGGGACGTACTTCTTGGCGGCCTCGTAATCTGCAGGGGTGATGTAGTGGCAGATGTAGCCGAAGTAGTTCTTGCAGATGCCGTTCTCAATGTCTACGCGGCGCGGAGGGATCTTGCCCTCGGCATTCTGGAGGTCTTTGAGATACAGCGGGTTGGTATTGCCGCAAGGGTCTACGTACACCATGCAACCGGTCTCCCCCCTCTTGTAGAGGTTGTAGACACCCATTGCAAGCTCGGTGCAGTATGAGAGGTCGTAGGAGATGGGGTCCTGGCAACGGACGTCGTAGCCTATTTCTACAGGACGGGTCTTGACCTTGAGGCCGAGCTCCTTGAATTTCTTCTCGAGGATGTCGTTGAAAAGGACGGCCTTGCTGATCTTGCCGAGCTCGGGATGGCCGTGCTCGTCGTAGGTCATATGCACGCCGGCGTCTTTGATTTCCTGAGGGTCAAGGTCATGGAACACGCCTTCAGCAACCACCACGGTGCCGTAACCGATGCCGAGGAGCCTTCTCTTGACGATGGCGGAAATTGCCAGGTTGACTATCTTGTCCAGGGAGATGGCGGTCTTGTTGAACATCTCGGGAATGATGGTCATAGGGCAATGCGTAGCCTCTCCGATGCCGAGTGCAAGGTGACCGGCGCTGCGGCCCATTGCGCTGATGAGCAGCCAGTTGCCGCTGGTGCGGGCATCTTCGTAAACGGTTTTTGCGAGATGGGTACCCTCGTCTTTGGCGGAGTTGAATCCGAAGGTTGGAGCATTGCCGGGAAGCGGCAGGTCGTTGTCTATGGTCTTGGGGACATGGATGTTGCGGATGGGATACTGCTTTGCCTCTAGGAACTTGGCGATGCGGTTGGCGGTGGAGGCGGTGTCGTCTCCTCCGACGGTGACGAGCAGCTTGATGTTATTGTCCTGGAAGAGGGAAAGATTGAAATTCTCTTCGAAGTCGGAATCCTTGGGTTTGAAACGGGACATCTGGAAATAGGATCCGCCGCGGTTGAAGTAATAGTCCGCAAGGGCGAAGTCGATGTCTTGTGTGCGCGGATTCTTGGAGAAAAGGCCGCTGTAGCCGCCGTGCAGGCCGATGACGCGGAAACCGCCGGTAAGGAAAGTCTTGGCTACGCTGAACACGACGGTGTTCATGCCCGGTGCAGGGCCGCCGCCGCAGAGAATGATGATGGAATCTTTCATATTCTAAAAACAATTAACGATCAAAAATCTTGCGAAATTAACAAAAATCTTCGACATGAACAAAATTGCATAGTACTGGGATTTTGACTATATTTGTAAGTTGTATGCACACGCGAGAAGAAGCCAGCAGAAGAATAGCCGAACTTGTGGAAATCCTCCGCGAGAACAGCCGCCGTTACTACGTAGACAACGCCCCCACGATGTCCGACCAGGAGTACGATTTCCTGATGCACGAACTGGAGGGGCTGGAGGCTGAATACCCGGAATTCGCCCTTCCCGACTCCCCAACCCGCACCGTGGGCAGCGACCTCGACTCCCCCGTAGGCCCCAACGCAGAACTGCAGACCGGCAAAGACTTCGTAAAGCGTGCCCATCGCTATCCCATGCTCTCCCTGGGCAACACATACAGCATAGAAGAGGTGGAAGAATTTGCCGCAAGGGCCGACAAGGCACTTGAAGATGCATTTACCTACTGCTGCGAGCTCAAGTTCGACGGCACGGCAATCTGCCTCACATATCGCGGCGGCGCCCTTGTGCAGGCCCTCACCAGAGGAGACGGAGAACAGGGAGACGACGTAACGGAGAATGTGCGTCGCATCGCCAATATCCCGCAGACCCTCCACGGAGACTTTCCGGAGGAGTTCGAGATCAGGGGCGAGATCCTTATGCCCTACGCATCATTCGAGGCTCTCAACGCCGAGCGGGAAGATATAGGAGAGGCTCCCTTTGCCAATCCGCGCAACGCCGCATCCGGATCCCTCAAACTTGGAGACCCGGAAGAAGTGGGCCGCCGCGGGCTGTGGTGCACCCTGTATCACATCCCCGCCCAGAGCGTTCCCTTTGCCACTCACGACGAGGCCCTTACCAAGGCTGCGTCGTGGGGCCTGCCTGTGTCTGAGCACCGTGCCATCTGCAAAGACATAGAAGGGATACGCAGCTTCATTTCCCATTGGGATATCGCCCGCCGCAGCCTCCCCTACGCTACGGACGGCATCGTCATAAAGATCAACGAGCTCAGCGCCCAGAGGGCCCTTGGATATACCGCCAAATCGCCGCGATGGGCAGTGGCATATAAATTCAAGGCCGAGCAGGCCTGCACCGAGCTGCAGAGCATAGATTTCCAGGTAGGCCGCACGGGCGCGGTTACCCCGGTGGCCAACCTCTCCCCCGTCCAGCTTGGCGGCACCACCGTCAAGCGCGCAACTCTGGTGAACGAAGACCAGATAGCCGCCCTGGACATACGCGTGGGAGATTTCGTGTACGTAGAGAAAGGCGGAGAGATAATTCCCAAGATAACCAGCGTCAACCTCGCGCTCAGGCCTGCGGAAGCGGTGCCGGTGGCATTCCCCGCCGTTTGCCCGGATTGCGGCACTCCTCTGGTAAAGCAGGAGGGAGAGGCAAAATGGTTCTGCCCCAACAGGGCCACCTGCCCTACGCAGATCAAGGGGCGTCTCCTTCATTTCATCGGCCGCAAGGCCATGAATGTACTGGCAGGGGAAGCAACGGTGGACCAGCTTTTCGACGCCGGCCTTGCCAGCACTCCGGCCGACCTGTACGGCATCAGCATCTATCAGCTCATGAGTTTGGAAGGATGGCAGGAAAAGTCTTCCCAGCGTTTCCTGGACAGCCTAGCCAAAACCGTGGAGGTGCCCTTTGAAAGGGTACTCTTCGCTCTGGGAATACGCTTTGTGGGAGAAAGCACAGCCAGGGATATCGCCCGTCATTTCGGAAGCATAGACGCCATTGCCGCCGCCAGCCGCGAGCAGTTGCTCGAGGTTCCAGAGGTTGGCGACGTAATAGCCGGCAGCGTGTACGATTACATGCACGAAGAGGCCAACCTCCGTGAGATAGAGCGCCTCAAGGCCGTCGGCCTGCAGTTTTCCACAGGCGCCGCCGCAGAGGCCCTGTCCGCAGCGCTTGAGGGCAAAACCATAGTGATTTCCGGCAACTTCAGCATATCGCGGGACGCCATGAAGGAACTCATAGTCGCCCATGGCGGCAAATGCACTTCCGGCGTTACCGGCAGCACGTCTTTCCTGCTTGCCGGCACCAAGCCCGGGCCGGAGAAGATACGCAAATGCGGGCAGCTCGGCATCCCGGTCGTGAGCGAGGAGGAATTCCGAGCGATGATTCCGTCGCCGGCATCCGCCCCGCAGGAAGAAACCCAATTGTCTCTGTTCTGATGGGCAAGTTCTCCGACCTCCTGACCGACCGCATCTGGGCAATCGACACGGACAAGGTGCCGAAAGGCTACGGCCGTCTTGTGTCGTTGGTAAAGATCCTGCGCATCACTGTCAATACCTTTGCGGAGAACAGGATGGGTTTCCAATGCGTGGCGCTCAGTTATTTTGTGATGATGGCCCTGATCCCGCTGCTGGCATTCCTCTTTGCCGTAACCAACGGTCTTGGTCTTGACGATTACGTACAAACCTTCCTCCAGTCGCTCAACACCGACGTTGATGCATCCCTTCTCGGAATGCTTCAGGAGAAAGCCGGCAACATACTGGATATCGCCCAGAGCGGCGTTGTGGGATTCGTATCCGCTCTCGCGTTCCTGTGGACCATCCTCTGGATGATGTTTCAGGTGGAGAGGGTTTTCAACAACGTCTGGGGCATACGCAAGATCCCGCGCAAGATATACAAGCGCTTCGGGTTCTACCTGCTCATATTGCTCCTTACCCCGTTCATCGTGGTGCTGTTCGGCGCCGGAATCGTTTACTATGCAAATGCCGCAAAGTTCGTCGGACTGGATGTGTCCGACCTCCGCTTCCTGCCCAAACTCATCGGCTATGTTGGATTCTATGTGCTTGCTGCTCTCACTTTGTCGGCTATGTATAAGTTCATTCCGGCTACGCTGGTGAGGTATAGATACGCACTGCGGTCCGCCGTCATCGCGAGCTTCGTTTTCGTAATCTTCCAGTACCTCTACCTGGAGACACAGGTCTTCGTGGCCAGGCTCAATGCGGTTTACGGAGTGCTCGCCGCAATCCCCCTGTTCCTTATCTGGCTGAACTTCAGCTGGCAGATCATAATATACGGTGCGGAGCTTACATACGGCTTCCAAAACGTGCGCAATTACGGTATCACCCTTGAGGAACCTCAAAGAAGAAAAAGAAGAAATGTGCGACGACAGAATACAGAAAGAGTTTGACGAGCTGCTGGCTCTTGCCCGGGGCCGCTGCCGCGACGAGGCGGAGGTGTCGCTGATACGCAAGGCTTTCGACTTTGCCGGCGAGGCGCACAAAGACGTGTTCCTCAATACCGGAGAGCCGTATATCCTGCATCCTGTGCGTGTTGCATCCATAGTGGTGTCCAAGATAGGCCTCGGCTGCAAGTCAATCTGCGCGGCTTTGCTCCACGACGTGCTGGAGAGCACCGTGTTTACTGCGGACAGCCTCCGCAATCTTTTCGGCGACAAGATAGCCAGTCTTGTGGAGGGCGTGGAGAACATGCGCAACATCCTGGAAGACTCGGACGAAGAGATAGAAGACGAGAACTTCCGCCGGGTACTCCTTACTATGGGAGACGACGTGCGGGTGGTGCTCATCAAGCTCGCAGACCGTCTGGACAACTGCCGCCACCTGCAGGCCCTGCCCCCCGTCAAGGTAGACAAGATCCTGGCCCAGACAAAGGCTATCTTCATCCCCCTCGCCCATCGCCTGGGTCTTTATACCGTAAAATCCGAGTTGGAGAACATCTGGCTGCTGTACAAGCATCCAGAGGCTTATCACGAGATCGAGAGCCGCATAGACAGAGACCTCGTCCAGCGCTCGCGCGAGATAGACGAATTCATAGCCCCCGTCAGCGATGCCCTTACCGCCGCCGGCGTCCGCTTTGAGGTGCGCAAGCGCATCAAGACACCGTACAGCATATGGCAGAAGATGCAGAACAAGCACGTCTCGTTCGAGCAGATCTACGACCTTTACGCCGTCCGTATCATATATGAGGTAGACGATAAGGACGTGACCGCCGAGCGCAACAAGGCATTCGACATCTACAAGATAGTGACGGGCCTGTACCCCAACATGCAGAACCGCATGCGCAACTGGATCAACCAGCCCAAACCCAACGGCTACGAGGCCCTGCACTGCACGGTCATGAGCAAGGCTGGCATATGGGTGGAGGTTCAGATCCGTTCCCGGAGGATGGACGATATCGCCGAGAAGGGTATTGCCGCACACTGGTCGTACAAGCAGGACGGCTACCTCTCGGAGAGCGACAGCCAGATGGACCTTTGGCTGGAGAAGGTGCAGAAGATAATAAGCGGCTCCGATGCCGCTGCACTGGACCTGCTGGACATCATCCAGGACGAGATATCCGGCAAGACCATAGTCGTCTTTACGCCCAAGGGGCATCAGCGCAGCATCCCCAAAGACGCAACGGCGCTGGACTTTGCGTACTGCGTGCATACGACCATAGGCAACCAGGCCATAGCGGCCAAGGTCAACATGAAGCTGGCCCCGCTTTCCCGCAAGCTCAGGAACGGAGACCAGGTGGAAATCATTACGGCACGCAAATCCTCCCCCAAGCCCGAGTGGCTCAGCTTCCTGCAGACAAGGCACGCCCGCCGCAAGGTGCTCGAGTACCTCAAGAGTTCAGACCAGGAGCAGTACAGGAAGGCCGAGGAGCTGCTCAGCAACCGTCAGAACCAGATGGCGGAAGAAATCCCCATCCGCATTTCCCTGCGCGGCCGGAGTCGTCCCGGGATGATGGAAGAGATAGAAAACGCACTCCGTCAGATCGACGGCATAGAAGATGTAGTCATCAGTGAAGCATGAGTATCAAGAAGTTCATACCGGAAATAATCGCGGCGATAGTATTCCTGCCGATGCTGTTCGTGCATTCCTGCGCCAACACCACCCAGTCCCCCACTGGAGGCGACAAGGATACCATTCCCCCGCTCATCATAGGCATAGATCCCCTTCCCGGGACCACCAACGTCCCCTGCGTCAAGACCAAGATAGTATTCCGCTTCGACGAGTACGTCACCATAAAGAACTCCAAGAACATCTTCCTCTCGCCTCCCCAGAAGAAGGCCCCCAAGTCGCGCATACGGGAAAAGTATCTGATCGTGCAGTTCGAAGAGCCGCTCGACTCCAACACCACCTATACTCTCAACCTGTCCGACGCCATTGCAGACAACAACGAGGGGAACATGTTCCCCGGCTATACTTATGTATTCTCTACCGGCCCCAGCATCGACTCCCTGCTTATAACGGGCAAAGTGCTGGATTGCAATACGTTGCGCCCAGTCAAGGGCGCCACGGTGCTCCTGTATAAAGACCTGGCGGACTCCGCTGTCTTCCTGCACAGGCCGGACGCTGCGGTAATAACGGACGACTGGGGCTGGTTCTGCCTCCCCTATCTGGCCGACACCACATACCGCCTCTATTCCATCAAAGACGCTGCCGGAGACAACATATACGACCCGGCAACTGACCTTATCGGCTTTGTCGATTCCATCATACGCCCCGTAACCAGGGTTATCGACACGCTGCCCGAGATGCTCAAGTACGATATGACCGACACCCTGATGTGCGAGGCCCGCAAGGTCGATTTCAAGATGCGGCTCTTCCGCGAGAAGCCGAGCCGCCAGTTCCTGGCCAACCGCGCCCGCCTGGCAGACAGGGCAGGTTACTTTACCTTCAACGCCCCCTATGCCTGGATAGATTCCATCTGGGTCCGGGGCTATACGGACAGCGAACTCATTACCCAGTTCAACATCCTGCAGGACAGCCTGGAGTTCTGGATCAACAGCCGCAAGCCCGCCCCTGACACGCTGCACGTATTCGTCAATTACCGGATGACGGACTCCACCGGAATCCTGGTCCCGGAGCTGGATCACCTCAAACTCCCTATGCCAGAGGGCAAACGCGTATTCCAGAGGATCCAGCGCAAGAACATCAAACTGGAAGACACCACCTGCGTATTCAAGATCAACGCCGCCCCGGAAACCGTAGAACAGTACGGGTTCGAGCTGATGTTCAATTTCCCCATCATCTACGAGAATTTCGACTCGCTCGACTTCCGCTACCTCAATCCAAAGCAGAAGGAATTCCAGGGAGCCGTTACCGTTGAGAGGGATACGGCCAACCTGCGGCGCTATATTATCCGCCCCAAGGACAAACTGCTGCCCGGTTACGAATACACCCTCCGCGTGCCGCACAATGCTTTCCGGGATATAAACGGCTTCTGGTCGGACAGTACAAAAGTCAAGGTTGCCCTCCCGTCGGATGATAAGCTGAGTACGCTTAAAACCGAGATGACGGGTGTCACGGGCAAGATCATAGTTGACCTCCAGGATGACAAGCGCAAGAGTGTGCTCCGATCCTATATTATCGACTCGGACACCACACTTCTCTTCCCCTATCTCAAGGAGGGTAAGTACGCAATCCGCATTACTGACGACGGCAATCGCAATTCCATCGTAGACACCGGTTCGCTGCTTGAGCGCCGTCAGCCGGAGACCGTAATATACGTAACCTTCGACGGCAAAGACCTGCTCGACATCCCCGCCAGTGCCGAGGTCGAGCAGACCATAGACGTCCAAACCCTGTTCGAACAGCTATGAGAAAACTGCTTGCCGCTTTAGCCATCCTGCTGTGCAGCAGCGCCCTCCCGCTGTTTGCGCAGAACGACGAGATAGAGTATTCCGCCGAATTCCTGGATACCCTCGACCTCACCCGCTACGGGTACGATTCCATCAACGATTATTCAATGATCGGCGTAAATTACGGCGTTACTTTTTCCGGCGTTTACTTCAACCCCTACAAGATGGGCTCGGACATCATTTTCAACCCCACGTACTTCTCTGTGATGTACACGCACTACGAAAAGATGTTCAACTACCTGCCTTACTTCGGCCTTACCCTCGGCTTCTCCTATTCCCACTCCGGCTGCCGCTTTACGGACGACCCGGACACCGGCTTCCCCCGTGGTTTCATAGACGGCGCCACATACGAGTCAATGGAAACCGTAGAGATGCCTGCGATGATGCATATGCACTTCGACAACGCTCCTTTCAAGGTGCTCGCCAACCTTGGCGGATATCTTGGATATCGCATGTCCGTAACCAGGAACGGCATCTGGCTCGACGAGGAATACACAAACAAGTTCCGAGATTACGAGCGCCAGTTCGACTACGGCCTCATGGGCGGAGCCGGCATAGGATTCATGTTCGACCCGGTGGAAATCCATCTCAACATCCTCGGGCGCTGGAGCCTCCAGAACCTGTACGAGCCGGACTACGAGAACGCTATCTTCCATCCCTACAATACTTATTATTACAGATACGCCAATCCCATCGACGTTTCGGTGACGCTGGGCGTCTATTTCCAGCTCACCAAGCGCACCGGACGCACAAACCGCCAGCTTAAGCAGCAAGCCCGAGACATAGTATATGGAACGCCTAAGAACGATTGAAGTCAAGGTCGGTGACAGCCTCGTCATCGGCGGCGCGCACGATATTGTCGTGCAGACCATGTGCAACACCCATACCTCCGACGTGCAGGCCACTGTGGCTCAGTGCCTGGAACTGGCGGCCGCAGGCGCGCAGATGATAAGGGTTACGGTGCCCGGCCTGCAGGACGTGCCGGCGCTTAAAAGCATCAGGCAGCAGCTGTGGGATGCAGGATGCCGCGTTCCGCTGGTGGCGGACATCCACTTCTCTTCGGATACCGCCATCGCCTGTGCTTCGGTGGTAGAGAAGGTCCGCATCAATCCCGGCAACTTCAATCCCGACCACGAGACCGCACGCCGCAAGTTTGCGGAGTTCCTGGAGGTTTGCCGGGAGCACGGAACCGCCGTGCGCGTGGGGCTTAACCACGGTTCGCTGGGCAAGTACATAACCGAGCTGTACGGCAATACTCCGTATGCCATGGCCAAGGCTGCGATGGAGTGGCTTCAGATGTGCATTGATGCGCAGTTCTTCAACGTGGTCGTTTCCCTCAAGGCTTCAAACACCGTGGTGATGGTACAGGCATACCGGGAGCTTGTAAAGATGATGAAGGAGGCTGGCGTGCTCTTCCCCCTGCATCTCGGAGTAACCGAGGCGGGCAACGGAGAGTCCGGACGCATCAAGTCTTGCGTAGGAATTGCCTCCCTGCTGCGTGAGGGCATTGGCGATACGATTCGCGTTTCTCTTACAGAAAACCCTGTAAATGAGATACCTGTTGCCCGTTATCTTGCAGATTACTTTAAATCAGAAGGCCCTGCTGGGCGCGACCCTATGCTGGATGCTGCAATAACCTGGGGCCCGCGTCTTCTGGATCACGAGGTAGACGAAATCCCTTCAGATGCCGGCATAGACGCCCACCTGGAAGACGAGATCATGCAGGCATCCCGCCGCCGGTTCTACAAGCCGGAATACATTGCCTGCCCCGGCTGCGGCCGCACCATGTACAAGTTGGAAGAAACCTTCGAAGAAGTAAAACGCCGCACTTCCCACCTCAAAGGACTTGTAATAGCAGTTATGGGCTGCATAGTCAACGGTCCCGGAGAAATGGCAGACGCCGACTGGGGATACGTCGGCGAAGGTGGCGGCCGCGTCTCCATCTACCACAAAGGACAACCCGTCCTGAAACACGTCCCAGATACAGAAGCTATCGATAAGCTCCTGGAGCTTATCGATAGCGCTGAGTAGCGTTTCCTCCCAGCAGCAACTGCTCTGCAAAACCTCCGCTTCGCTCCGTCCCTCCAGCCTACGGCTGTAGGACTATTATCCCCCTGCTCCCCCAGGGGACGGGGGAAAGGATTCCCCCGCACATCGCAAGCGATGTCCCCCTTCTGTCGGCACTGCGTGCCTCCATACCCCTCGTTGGTCCAACGGCGGTGCTTATTCGAACCGGCTATCATAGAACAGCGTTCCCGGGTACAGTACCCTGCGGGAGGAAACGCTACTCGACGTAGAGGAGCAGCCCTTTCAGATACTCTCCTTCGGGGTGATAGATGCTGACGGGGTGGTCGCCTCCCTGGCAAAGGCGGTCGAGGATGCGGACACTGCGGCCGGTCTGGGCGGCGGCGCTGAAGACTAGCTCCGCGAACGCGGTTTTATCTACAACCTGGGAGCAGCTGAAAGTGAAGACAAGGCCTCCGGGAGCTACTTTGCTGATAGCAGCGGCATTGAGCCTCTGGTATGCCCTCAGGGCGTTCTTCAGTACTCCGCGGTGTTTGGCGAATGCCGGCGGATCAACTATTATCAAGTCGTATTTGTCTTCCGGAACGGAAGCTAGATAATCGATTGCGTCGCAGCAAAGGCTGGTGTGGCGGCTCTGGAAGCCGTTTTCCTGGACGTTGCGGTCTACAAGCGCCATTGCCCTGGCGGAAGAGTCTACGCTGTCTACAGACAACGCGCCTGCTGCAAGGGCGTAGATGCTGAAGCCTCCCGTGTAGCAGAAGAGGTTGAGAACCGTCTTGCCGGCGGCGTAGCGGCCGACCAGGGCACGGTTCTCCCTCTGGTCCAGGAAAAAGCCGGTCTTCTGGCCCTCTACCCAGTTAACGATGAATTTGTGCCCGTTTTCCAGCACGGTCTGTTCTGCCGCGTCAAAGCCCGGCGCCCTGTAAAGATAGCCGTCTATCAGCTCCAGACCGGCCTTGAAGGGGGCGGTGCCGGAACTCTTGTCGTACACGGCTTTGAGCTCATCCCCGAAGACTTCTTTGAGTGCCTCGCAGATGCGGGTCTTGGCCCGGAACATACCCACGCTGTGGGCCTGGAGCACGCACACCCCGTCGTACCAGTCTATGATCAGACCGGGCAGACCGTCGCCTTCTCCGTGCACAAGGCGGAAGGCGTTGGTGACGGCCGACGGCAGTCCGAGCACCTGGCGTTCGTGGCGGGCGCGGGCTATTGCGTCTGTCCAGAACGTCGGAGACTGGGGATCCGCCGTAAAACTCAGAATGCGCACGGCTATGGAGCCTATCTGGTAGTGGCCGCAGGCGAGGTAATTGCCGTCCGAATCGTGCACGGCAACGAGGTCTCCCTCTTTGGGAGAACCCTGGATCTGAGCGATGGCGCCGGAGAACACCCATGGGTGGAATCTCTTCAGAGACTCATCCCTGCCCTTCTTGAGTATCAGCTTTATCATTGGCTTGCTTCTTTTTCTTGCGACGGTGCCTGCGGTGCTTGGACGACTCTTTCTGTTGCTGAAGCTGTTGTTCGCGGGCGGCTTCTTTTCGTGCCTGCGCGGCTTCCTGTGCAAGGCGGTCCTGCGGAGGAAGCATCTCTTCAGGCGTGAGCGGATGCTTCTCGCTTGCAAGGAGTTTGATGTACATTTCCCTACAGACCCAGGCGTCTGTGGCCGCATAGCGGCACTGCGCTTCGGTAAGGGTTTCCGCCTCCCAGTTGGAGAGCTGCTGGGCCTTGGATATGCGGCAGCCGAGGATGTTTGCAGCCAGCTTCTTGACGCTCTTGTCCCTTATCCCCCACTCCCAGGCAATCTTCTGCAGATCGATGAAACCGGCCGCTTTGAATCCGTGGATGCGCTGCAGTCCGTGAACGTCGTCGAGCGCGGCCGCACCTATTTTGAGTATGCTTCCGTTTGCCAGTAGGTTGCACAGCGAGCGGCGCATGCCGAGCTTCTGCACGCGGAAGAGGTATGCCCTTTTGGGGCCGGAAAGCTGAAGCAGGGCCACGCCGTTGTTCCTTTGACCCTGACTGAAGACAGGACGGCTCTCCGTGTCGAAGCCCAGAATGGTCTGGCGGCGCAGATAGAATATTGCGCGTTCGTAGTCGATCCCGGGCTTGTCGATGACTTTAATCTCGCCGGAAAAGGTTCCCAGCGGGAGTTTCTCTATTTCTTCCGGGGCTACGCTAATTCTGAACATCGTTTACGGGTATCAGAAGGAACTCCGTGCCCTCCGGCTGGGGACGCGGCTTTACGGAATAGAGCTTGAAGTCCGGACGGGCTATCTTGTGCGTGAACAGGCTCCCGGAGCGGAGGATGCGATAGCACTCCCTCATTGTGAGGATGTACGAGCTTGATATTTCCAGCGTAGGGGCTACGAACTTGCCGTACTTCATCGATTCCTCGCGGGAGAAGTCGCGTATGGCGGCCAGTTCGGCATCCAGCTCAGCAGGATCGAGGGCGGGGTCGTCAACCAGAATTGCGTCCAGGGGAACGGTGTTGCCGGAGGCGATGTACTCATCCAGGAAGCCGTACAGGCTGCCGTATCCCTCGAAGCAATGTGCGCCCACAAGGCCGTGCTCTGCAGTCTTGGATCGGAAGATAGACGGATAGATGCCCGTGCCGACGTATGTGGAATCGCATATGATGCCCACGTTGAAAGCTTTGCGCTCGCCGGCAAAGATGGAGTCGAACATCAGGTCCTGCGGAGAGACCACGGGGATGGTTGCTCCTGTAAGGGTGAAGAGGGTGTCTATATCGAATTTGCCGTACTCGCACAGCCACGGATCAGCCAGCAGGAGTATCTTTGCCGATTCTTTGGTGGCGTTGCCGTCCAGGTCGTAGATGCTCACGTTGCATTTGGTGTCCAGGGCGGCGACGGCATAGCGGACTGCGAGCTCGCGGATGGCGTCTGGCTCCATCCCGGAATAGGGGGCGAAGGTGTTGTCCGATATGCAGGAGAAGGTTTCTCCCGCAAAGTCTTTGAGACCGTCGCTCCACTGGTTGCCGCGGACGTTGTCAAAAATGTCCGACTCAAGGAACTTGCCGGCCAGCAGGGCCGAGTACCTGGGAGAGCCGGCGATGAATATCTCGTTGGCGTTAAGCGGCTTGCCATAATCTGCAATGACCTTGGCGGCCCTGGCCTCGCTCCCGGACACTATTTCTTTTACATAATGCACGGTATCCCTGCCCGTCTCTGCCTGATGCTGGCAGGAAACGAGCGCAAACGGCAGCAGGACAAGAAGTTTGTATAATGGGCGCATCGCTTGCTGTTTTTCAAAAATTTCACAAATTTAGCCAATTATTTCTGATTTTCCTTATATTTGTATCACTTAGACAACACCGAAATGAAGAAGTTTTTGATTATTTTCGCGCTTGCCCTTGTTGGCACTGCCGCATTCGGCCAACCGAGGCCCCAGGTCAAGTTCCCAGAGTATCAGTTTACCACTGTCAAGGAGAACCCCATCACCTCCGTCAAGAACCAGAACAGCAGCGGTACCTGCTGGGCTTTTTCCACCATCGGCTTCTTTGAGTCCGAGGCTATCCGCCTGGGTAAGATCACAGACCCTGCAAAGTATCCCGACTTTTCCGAATTCTTTGTAGTAAGCCACTCTTATTATGAGAGGGCCCTCAAGTATGTACGTCTGGACGGCAAGCTAGCCTTTGGCGCAGGCTCCGAGGCCGACGACGTGCTTGATGTCATAAGGGACCACGGTATCGTGCCCAATGCAGAGATGACAGGCATGAACTACGGCACCGAGCTTCCCGTGCAGGGAGAGATGGACGCCGTGCTCAAGGGCATCGTGGACGCAGTGGTGCGCAACCCCAACCGCGGCCTCACCACCGCCTGGGCCCGTGCTTTCCAGGCCGTGCTGGACGAATACCTCGGCAAACGCCCGGAGAAGTTTGTGGTAGACGGCAAGGAGTACACTCCCCTCACCTATCGCGACGCCCTCAAGATCAACCCTTCCGACTACGTAACCCTCACCAGCTTCAGCCATCATCCCTTCTACACCAAGTTTGTTATTGAGGTAGAAGACAACTGGCGCTGGGATGCGGCATACAACGTGCCCATCGACGAGTTCATGTCCGTGCTCGACAATGCCATCAACAATGGCTACACGGTTGCATGGGGCGCAGACGTAAGCCATCCCGGCTTCACCCGCGACGGCCTTGCCATCTTTGTGGATCCTAAGGCTGCCGCAGCCGCCGGTTCAGACCAGGTCCGCTGGGTAGGCGGCGCCGACGGTGCACCCGCACCTGTTGCCGTTGTGGAGAAAGAGGCCTCCCAGGAGCAGCGTCAGAAAGAATTCGACAACAAGACCCTTACGGACGACCACGGAATGCAGATCTACGGCATCGCCAAGGATCAGGACGGCAAGAAGTACTATATGGTCAAGAATTCCTGGGGCGTAACCGGCAAGTACGACGGCATCTGGTACGCAACAGAGGCTTTCGTAAAGGGCCAGAGCCTGGATTATATGATTCACAAGGATGCTCTCCCCAAGGACCTCAAGGCCAAACTGGGTATCAAGTAATCCTATGAAGAAATACATTCCCGATTGCATAACCTCGATGAATCTCGCCTGCGGGATCATCGGGGTTGTTTTCGCATTCAAAGGCCGCCCGGACATAGCCTTCATCCTCATGCTGGCGGCCGCGGTGGCCGACTTCCTGGACGGGCTGGCCGCCCGCGCACTGGGCGCCTATTCAGACCTCGGCAAGGAGCTGGACTCCCTCTCGGACCTGGTTTCCTTCGGCGTCCTGCCCTCGGTGATGCTGTACAACCTCTCCCGCACATGCATGTTCGGAGAAAACTGGATATGCTGGATTCCCCTTGCAATTGCGCTTGCCAGCGGCATAAGGCTCGCCAAGTTCAATGTAGACACACGTCAGACCAATTCGTTCCTCGGCCTGCCTACGCCCGCCTGCGCCATGCTCGCAGGCTCGCTCTGCTATTACGTTGCTGCAGATCCTGCATGCTTCCTGGCCGAATGGTGCGCCGGCCCTGTGTTCATCCCGGTGCTGAGCGTATGCCTCTGCGTACTGCTGATAAGCGAGATTCCGATGTTCTCCCTCAAGTTCCACCACGACGACTCCCCCGCCGTCAAAGGAAAGAGGATGGCGCTCGCATTCCTTGTGCTTGCAGCCATCCTCGTATGTGTAATCTGCAGACTTAACTGGTCTGTGATTATCTTGCTGAGCCTGAGCCTTTACGTGGTAAAGAACCTGGTTTACGCTATTTTGAAGATTTAGCCTTGTATTCGTCGGCCTGCGCCTTTACCTTTGCGGCGCGCTTCTCCGTCTGTGGATGGTCGGCGAACATATGGGCGATAATGGAATTATTGGTGTCCTGCGAGAGCGTCAGAAGCTTTTGCAGGGCATTGTACATACTGTAGGGGTCTCTTCCGCCGTCGATGGCAAACTGGCACCCGTATTTGTCGGCCTTGTACTCGATCTTCTGCGAATACTGGGCGCTTGCCAGAGCCTCGCCTATGTCTCCGAGCAGGTATGATGCAAGTGCTCCGTAGTTGCCTGCGGAAGCCACCACGTCGCGGGCCGCGGATGCAAGGTATGCGTTCTTGACGGAGTTCTTGGTGTCTTTGTTGCAGACGTGACCGATTTCGTGTCCGAGGATGGCGTACAGCTCGTCGTCATCCATCATGTCCATAAGGCCGGTGTAAACGCGTATCGAACCGTCTCCGCTGGCAAAAGCGTTTATCTCGTCGGTCTTGTAGACTTTCATGTTGACGGGAACGCCGTTGATGTCGTTTACGCCCTTCATGACGCGGGCGAGACGCTGGGCGTAGGGACCGTTCTCGATTGTGGCCTGGGCGTCGAGCTGGGCGATACTCTGGCGGCAGAGCTCCACGACCATTTCGTCGGTGATGCTGGCGGCGGTCATTGCCTTGCCGGCTGCGGATGCGAGGCCCTCGGCGTTCCAGTCTATGCCGGTGAGGACCGAGCAGCTGCAGAGAGACAGCACTGCGGCTGCGATGATTATCAGTTTCTTCATACTATGTTGGATTTGATTTCGTTTATCATCGATCGGGCTACTTCACGCGAGGCTCCTGAGCCCCCGAGGGTTTCCCGGATTTGCCGGTAGTCTTCCTGCATGCGGGTGCGGTATGCCCCGTCGCTCAGCAGGCGGCGGAGCTCCTGAAGGACGTTGGCCTTGTTAAAATCGGCCTGAAGCAGCTCGCGGAAGGCCTCGCGCCCCAGGCAAAGGTTGCCCAGGGAGATATACGGGATATGCTTGCCGACCCTCAGCAAATGCTTTGCGTACCACCAGGTGAGCGCCGACGAGCTCCAGCACACCACCTGCGGAGTGCCGATCAACGCCGCCTCCAGCGATGCGGTGCCGGAGTTGATGACGGCGGCGTCGGCATACTTCAGAATGTCGTACGTGCGCCCGAAAAGCACCTTTACATTGGCTCTCCCTGCAGTCCATCTCTCGTAATCCTGCGCGCTTGCCGACGGTGCACCGGCAACCAGGACCTGCAGGCCCAGTTCATCCGCGACCTCCATACATACGGGCATTGTGCGCTTGATTTCACCGGCACGCGAGCCTGGAAGCACCGCCAGATACCTTTCATCGCAAGGGCGCTCGAAGCTATGGGCGTCAATGGCATCCACCAGCGGGTTGCCCTTGTAGATAAAAGGCACGCCGGCCTTGGTGAAATACGGCACTTCAAAGGGAAATACTATGAAGAGGTGGTCTACGTATTTGCGCAGATCTTCGTTCCTCCGTGCACGCGAGGCCCATGTCTTCGGGGCGATGTAGTAGAAGACGCGTATGCCCCTGGCGTGGCAGAACCGGGCGAGCCGGAGATTGAATCCTGGATAGTCTATGAGGATGACGGCGTCCGGCTTCCAGTCCGCTATGTCTTGCTTGCAGCGATTGAGGCTGCCAAGCAGGGAGCCGGCTTTGGCAAGGATGTCCGAGGGGCCCATGACGGCGCCCTCGCGGTAATGAGCGACAGGAGGGATGCCTGCGGCGGCAGCCATAAGGTCTCCGCCCCGGAAACGGAATTCCGCCTCCGGATCCTCGGCTAGCAAGGCGCGTATGAGATTGCTGCCGTGCAAGTCTCCGGATGCCTCCCCTGCTGTCAGATAATACCGCATAGACGATCCATTTCTTCAAAGTCGGTGTTGTAGATGTTCTGCGGCGTGATGGTTATGTAGCCCTGCTCCATCAGCAGATGGTCAGCGTCCGGCAGGTTGTCCGGCTCGGACACAAAATCTCCGGCCATGACGTAAAGTTCTTCGTCCGGCTGCTTGGAGTCTGCATAGGCACGGGCGGCAAATGACTGACCGAGGCCCCTGGAAGCGAGGAATTCTGCACCATATGGAACGTATTCCTTCTCCCAGTGGGCGTATCCGACGCGTGCCGGACGTATGCCCTTAATCTGCTCCAGAGGCAGATACGGGAAGTTTACGTTGTATATGGTGCCCTTGCGGGAACTGTAATTGGCAAACAGCTTGCGCAGAATGTCCGGGAAAAGCTTCTCAACCACGGAGAAATCTGCATCTTCCGCAAAAGTATCCAGGCTCACGCCGATAGCGGGAATACCGTTTACGGCGCCTTCCATAGCAGCCCCGATAGTGCCTGAATACAAGGTTGCAGTGGCTGCGTTGTTGCCGTGGTTGATGCCGGAGACCACGAGGTCCGGCTTCTGCGGATACAGGATATTGTCGATGCCGAACTTGACGCAGCTTGCCGGTGTGCCGTCCAGATACCACCAGTCCTCACCGGGGAGAGACTCGATGTGCTTGACGGCTATAGGGCGGAATCCCATGCTTACAGCCATTGACATACCGCTCTGTGCGGATTTCGGGGATATGATTGTAAGGTCGCCAAAGGGCCGGAGAGCCCATACAAGGCTTCTCAGACCGCGTGCCTGATAGCCGTCGTCGTTGGTTACGAGGATTCTCATCGTCTTTTAGGATAATATATCTGCAAATATAATTGAAATTCAGCAAAAAAATTCATAAATTTGTGCCGCTTTTAAGACAATAACAATTGTTAAACATTTTATAAATCGCACAATGATTAAACTTGGTATCAACGGATTTGGCCGCATCGGCCGTATGGTTTTCCGCGCAGCGGTTGAGAATTTCGCAAACGACGTCGTCGTAGTAGGTATCAACGACCTCCTGGACGCCGATTATCTTGCGTACATGCTCAAATACGACTCCGTTCACGGTGAGTTCAAGCACGACATCAAGGTCGAGGGCAACTTCCTCTTCGTAGACGGCAACAAGATTCAGGTCTTCGCAGAGAAGGATCCCGCCAACATCACCTGGGGCGCCCTTGGCGTAGACGTAGTAGTCGAGTCCACCGGTTTCTTCCTCACCGAGGAGCTTGCAAGCGCACACCTCGCAGCAGGCGCAAAGAAGGTTATCCTTTCCGCTCCTTCAAAAGACGCAACCCCTATGTTCGTCTATGGCGTAAACCACAAGACCTACGCCGGTCAGAAGATCATCTCCAACGCTTCCTGCACCACCAACTGCCTTGCTCCCATCACCAAGGTTCTCAACGACAAGTTCGGCGTCGTCCGCGGCCTCATGACCACCGTTCACGCTGCAACCGCAACCCAGAAGACCGTTGACGGTCCTTCCAAGAAGGATTGGCGCGGCGGCCGCGGCATCCTCGAGAACATCATCCCCAGCTCCACCGGCGCTGCCAAGGCTGTAGGTAAGGTTCTCCCCGAGCTCAACGGCAAGCTTACCGGTATGAGCCTCCGCGTTCCCACCTCCGACGTCAGCTTCGTAGACCTCACCTGCGAGCTTGCAAAGCCCGCCGAGTATGCAGAGATTTGCGCTGCAATGAAGGAAGCCTCCGAGGGTGAACTCAAGGGAGTTCTCGGTTACACCAACGAGGCCGTCGTCTCCACCGACTTCCGCAACGACGCCCGCACCTCCATCTTCGACGAGAAGGCAGGTATCCAGCTTGATCCTACTTTCGTAAAGGTTTGCGCCTGGTACGACAACGAGTGGGGCTACACCAACAAGGTTCTGGAGATGGCAAAGGTTATCACGAAATAATTTGTCGTTT
>JAFZXV010000100.1 GCA_017616595.1 Bacteroidales bacterium | reverse complement strand
TACTGTAGTCCCGGATGTCGTATTTGTCTTTGCGGAGTTCGGACACCAGAAGGGCGTTCCGGGGATCGCTGAGCGTTGGATCCTGATCCAGGACGTACTGGGCAAAGGCACGGGCCTGCTCCAGGAGTATGCCGTCGCGCGCCAGGGACGCTATGTTCAGGTTGATGGGGAGGCCGCTCTGCTGAGTGCCCTCGAGGTCTCCCGGGCCGCGCATCTTCATATCCTGCTCGGCAATCTCAAAGCCGTCTTCCGTAGAGCACAGCAGCTCCAGACGCTGCTGCGCCTCGTGCCCCGTCTTCGGGTCCTTCACGAGGATGCAGTACGACTTTTCCGCTCCCCTGCCGACGCGCCCGCGCAGCTGATGCAGCTGGCTCAGGCCGAACCTCTGCGCGCTGCGGATAACCATCACGCTGGCGTTGGGCACATCCACGCCCACCTCGATGACGGTGGTGGACACCAGTATGTGCGCCCGCCCCGCCACGAACGCATCCATGTTGAATGCTTTCACATCGTTGGCCTGCTTGCCGTGTACGATGGCCACCTTGTAGCCCGCCTCCAGCGGGAAGGCCTTCAGAATCTCTTCGTAGCCCTGCTCCACGTTGGAGACGTCTTCCATCTTGTCGTTGATGAAGATCATCGGATACACCACGAACACCTGGCGCCCGCGGGCAATCTCTTCCCGCATAAAGCGGTACATCGCAGGCAGGCGGTTCTGGCCGATCAGCATGGTCTGCACCGGCTTGCGCCCGGGAGGCATCTCGTCTATCACGGAGACGTCCAGGTCGCCATACAGGGTCATGGCAAGGGTTCTTGGGATTGGGGTGGCCGTCATAACGAGAACGTGCGGGGGCACTCCCGGTCCTTTGGACCAGAGGCGGGCGCGCTGGCCGACGCCAAAGCGGTGCTGCTCGTCTATGACGGCAAGGCCGAGCGCCTTGTAAACCACCGTATCCTCTATGAGCGCGTGCGTGCCCACGACTATGCCGATGCTGCCGTCCGCGAGGCCTTCCAGCAGCGGCCGACGCTCTTTCTGAGTTGTGCTGCCGGTCAGCAGCGCGCACTGCACACCGGTGGGCTCAAGATACTTCTTGATATTGGCATAGTGCTGATTTGCAAGCACTTCCGTGGGCGCCATAATGCACGCCTGATAGCCGTTTCCTATGGCGATGAGGCAGCTTAGCACCGCCACCATGGTCTTGCCGGAGCCCACATCGCCCTGCAGCAGACGGTTCATCTGGTGGCCGCAGGACATATCGGCGCGTATCTCCTTGATTACCCGCTGCTGCGCCTTTGTGAGCGAGTACGGCAGGGCGTCGTAGCACGCGCGGAAGGCATCGCCCACCTTGGGCATACGGATGCCGTTTTCCGCCCGGCTGCGCACGTAACGCTGCTTGAGGAGACTGAGCTGCAGGAAGAAAAGCTCCTCGAACTTGAGGCGGTCCGTAGCGAGCTGCAGGGCCCTGGAGTCCGACGGGAAGTGGATGTTATAGAGCGCGTACGTGAGCGGACAGAGGCCGCGCTGTTTGAGGATATAGTCGGGCAGAGTCTCCCGGATTTCCGGCATGCAGAGTGCCAGGGCGGACTGCTGCAGCTTAGCCATCACCTTTGCGGTGATGCCGCCGGCCTTGAGCTTTTCCGTGCTGGGATACACTCCGGTCAGACGGCTGGCCGCGTTTGGATCTTCTTGCGGAGGGTCCACCTCGGGATGCACCATATTGATGCGGTTGCCGTAAGTCTGCGGCTTGCCGTAAAAGATGAAGGTGAGCCCCGGCACCAGCCGGTCGAAATTCCACTTGATGCCCTTGAAAAAGACCATCTCCATAGTGCCGGTGCCGTCGTCAACGATAACGCTCAAGTGCTTTATATTGACGAGGTTACGAGAGACCACCCTGGCCTGCACCTGCACATACGCGAGGTCGGGAGTGACCTCCGCTATGGGCGTAATGCGAGTGCGGTCTACATACCGGAAGGGATAGAAGTGGATAAGCTGCTCCAACGTGTTGATCTCCAGCTCCCTCTTGAGAAGCATCGCACGCTTTGGCCCCACACCCGGCAAAAACTGTATGTCCGTACTCAGTTCACCCATAACTTTACAAAAATACAATTTTTTTTTATCAAAAAAGTTTTTACCTTTGTAGTCCCAATTGGAAAGATGCTCGAGTGGCTGAAGAGGCACGTCTGGAAAGCGTGTGGCCGCCTAAAGCGGCTCCAGGGTTCGAATCCCTGTCTTTCCGCCAAACAGGCCAGCAATCGCTGGCCTGTTTGCCGTAAAGACCTATTACCCCCGCTGCTTCGCAGCTGCCCCCAGGGGCACTGCCGCTACGCTTCGCTCCGCGGGTGCCTCCGCTACTCAACTTGCACAGCAAGTCTCGCTGCCGCTCCGGCACGGCGCCTGATGGCGCCTTCGGTCCTTCGGGCCTCAAACATCTCTTCGAACATAAGTCTTCCTGCCTCCGCCGCCCGCCTGTTCCATTATTGCTCGCGGAAATCCAGGGAAAAGGCTCGCAAGCGTCAGCGCAGCGAGGCTAATCCCGCCCCACCCACATCAAGTGGATCTCCCCGCAATAGGTTTCATTCCGAGACCGGGAGTTGATGCAAGGATGATATTCAATAACAAAAAGATAATTCTTATATTTGCAGGTAACGCAAAAACATCATCACATGGTTCTCAAGCTAAAGAAATGCCCTTATTTGTCTCCGGAATTTGAATTCGAAGAGACTCTCCAGGAAGAATTTATATGCACCAGCCCGTCAGAAGGCGGGGTGGAAGGCACCGAAGATGAAGAATGGGTAATCTAAAGGAATTACGCTATGAAAAAGATTATCAAGTGCTTTGCAATCGCAGCTGTTATTCTAGCGGCCCCAGCTTGTATGAACGAGGCAGAAGAGTCCCCGATGTCCTTCACTCACGAACTAACATTCACGGCATCCCGGGAAAGCGTCTCTCCAGATACAAAGACAGTTCGTATGGACGACGGCTCTACTTGGTGGAATGCCTCTGAAGAGATTAGTGTTTCCTACGGAAGCGGAACTGGCGGGGGCAGCAAGTTCACATCCCAGAATACTACGCTCCAGGAAATTGTCGAATTCTCCGGGTCGGTTACAATGTCCGGTTCCGGAAAGGACTTCTGGGCCGTTTATCCATACTCTCAAGATAACGAATTTGACGGATCTTCCATAACGACCGTAATACCAGATGTCCAGACCGGTTCTGAATGTAATTTCTCCGGGGATGTATTCCCAGCAATGGCGAAATCAAACTCAAACGTGTTCGCTTTCTGGAACATTTGCGGAGGCATCAAGTTCTTTGTGTCCAGGAGTGACATCAAGTCCGTCACCTTTAAAGGGAACGGCGGAGAAGTACTTGCCGGGAAAGTATGTGTTTCTTTCAACTCCTATGGAAAACCGGAAGTTACAAGAATCATCGATGGCAAATCTGAGGTCACCCTCAACGCTCCGGCGGATGGCACATTCAAAGCTGGCAAGTATTACTATCTTACTCTGCTTCCAGCGTCCCTTGATGGCGGTTTCACAATATCCTTCAACACCGCAACCGAGAGAGGATCCGTGGTGAGCAACAAAACGCAGAGCGTCAAGCGATCTGTTTTTGGCGTACTTAAGAATATCGATTCAAAAGTTTCCGCGTGGGAAACAACTTGGGTGGAACCTAAGGCCGTAGACCTTGGTCTTCCATCAGGTCTTAAGTGGGCCACATTCAACGTAGGGGCCTCCAAGCCCGAGGAATATGGCGAATTCTTTGCCTGGGGAGAAATACAACCTAAGAACACTTATTACTGGACAACGTACAAAATGTGTAACGGCAGTAATAACACTCTTACAAAATACAATACCGATTCGCTGATGGGCAATGTCGACCATTTGACAGTTCTTAATCTGGAAGATGATGCTGCTTTTGCCAATTGGGGGGGTGAATGGAGAATGCCCACAAAAGACGATTGGGCCGAACTCTTTGAAAAATGCACCTGCACGTGGACAAGAGACTATAATGGGACTGGAATAGCCGGTACTGTTGTATCGGGTAAAAAAACCGGCTTTACAAATAATTCTATCTTCCTTCCCGCGGCTGGAAACTGGTGTGACACGGACATTTTAAGTAATGGAGACATAGGTTTCTACTGGTCGTCATCACTTAATTCGGAAATCCCTTATCACGCGTATGGCGTGTATTTTTACCTAAGCTACGGTGACATCAATTACG
The DNA here is from genome assembly GCA_017616595.1 of Bacteroidales bacterium. GTDB lineage: Bacteria > Bacteroidota > Bacteroidia > Bacteroidales > UBA932 > Cryptobacteroides. Next base: position 16,104 of record JAFZXV010000100.1, on the reverse strand, counting down.
GCGACCGCGCATACGGTCGACCTATCCGCCCAGTCTATGGGGGATTCATTTCTGTATCTTCAATCTCCCTTGACAAGTCAACACTGGAGATGAACGTTGATGAGGTCTCTCAATTGACCGCAACCATCAGCCCCTCGAACGCCACTGCAAAAGATGTCAATTGGGTATCAAGCAATGAATCAGTTGCAACAGTTGATGAGACTGGTCTTGTTTCGGCAAAGGGCGCAGGTTCTGCCACCATTAAGGCTTATGGCTCCAGCGGCGTGGAGGCCAGTTGTACGGTCATGGTCAAAGATTCCGCCCCGATTCTTTACGGCCCGGAATACGTTGATCTTGGTTTAAGCGTTAAATGGGCTACATTCAACTTGGGTGCTTCCAAGCCGGAAGAGTTTGGCGGCCATTTTGCCTGGGGGGATACTGAGACTTATTTTGAAGAAAGCCCTTCCCTCTCTGAGAACCCTGTTTGGAAGCAAGGAAAGGAGAGTGGTTATTCATTTAAGTCATATAAATGGTGCAACGGTGATATGTACTCCCTCACCAAGTATAATTGTGATTCCTCGTTTGGCGCCGTTGATTACATAACAATACTGGATATTGAGGATGATGCCACTCATGTTATTTGGGGAGACAACTGGAGGATTCCGACTGATGCAGAATGGACGGAACTGCGCGAAAAATGCAATTGGAGACAGACAAACATAAACGGAGCATATGGTTATTTAATCACTAGCAGCATAAACGGGAACAGTATCTTCTTGCCGTTCCCAGATGCATGGGAAGGGCTTAAACATTATACGCCTACTTCTGAAAAAGGTGGTTTTTATTGGTCTTCCACCCTATATACGCTCTACCCTATTGGAGCATTTGGTGTTTCCTTTGCTTCAGGGAAGCCAGTTCGCGCATTCACTGCCCGTTGTCACGGATTTTCAATTCGCCCAGTGTGGTCTGAGTATGTTGAAGTGCAGTCTGTGTCTCTCAATAAGACATCATTGGATTTGTATCCGGAGGAATCTGGTCAGTTGTCAGCAATAATCCGTCCTTTGAATGCTACTGCAAGTGATGTTATTTGGGTATCCAGCGATGAATCCATTGCAACAGTAGATAAAAACGGAAATGTCACTGGGGTTTCCGCCGGAACTGCCACTATCACGGTGTATGCATCCAACGGCTTGAGTGCCGCATGTAAGGTCACGATTAAGAAGGATTTGAGTCTTCCCGCTTCGGTGGAGGCTGTTGACCTCGGCCTTCCGTCTGGCCTCAAATGGGCAACAATGAATATCGGAGCTTCCGCTCCCGAGGAGTACGGAGAGTATTTCGCCTGGGGCGAGACACAGCCGAAGACGGAATACAATTGGGCAAATTATAAGTTTATGTTGGGAACTACTTATAATGAAGGATTCTCCAAATATGTCACGGACTCCAGTTATGGTACAGTGGACAATAAAACAGTCCTCGACCCCGAAGACGATGCGGCCAGCGTGAATTGGGGTGGTAGTTGGCGCATGCCAACAGAAGAGGACTGGACAGAATTATGCAGGAAATGCTCTTGGAAATGGACGAGTGATTATAATGGAACAGGCGTCGCCGGGAGTGTAGTGACAAGCAAAATTGCAGGATATACCGACAAGTCCATATTCATTCCTGCCGCAGGCAGCTACGGGATGAACGGTCTTATCAATGCAGGTTCCAAGGTATCTTATTGGTCTTCGTCTTTAATGGATAACACAAGAGACCAGGTTTATCACTTTTACTACATTTCAGCCTATGACGGCAGCAGTGCCAATAGGGGTGGTGATAGCCGCTATGCAGGAAAGCCTATACGCCCTGTAACAAGATAAAAAGTCACAGAATAATAGCCGGGCACGGGCACAGGCCCACCCGCTAGTTCGCCGCCTGCTTTTTTTGATATCTTGATCCATGAACGCAATCGGAAACATCATTTGGTTATTGCTGGGCGGCATAGTTATCGCCCTGATATACTATGTCGTAGGACTGCTGATGTGCATCACCATAATCGGCATTCCCTTTGGCGTGCAGCTCTTTAAGCTGGGCACTTACGCATTGTGGCCTTTCGGCCATGAACTTGTGAACGGCCCGGGTGAACCCGGATGCCTGTCCACGGTGATGAATCTCATCTGGATACTTCTTGGCTGGTGGGAGATTGCCGTTTTGCACTTCGCGTTCGGGCTACTCTTCTGCATCAGCATCATTGGCATACCTTGGGGATTGAGGCATTTCAGGATGGCAATCGCATCAGTGTTCCCCTTCGGCAAAGAGATTCGTTAGTATTAAATAGAAGATGGTTTTCTTAATCGAATCCCTCATAGCCTGCGCAGTCTTTACGCTCTTCGTGTTCCTGATGTCCAGGAACCCTATCAAGACCATTTTCAACTATCCGCCGGCCATCATCAAGCGCTGTGACGAGTTGGGGCTGGTGGATGCCGGCAACAAGCCGGGAGGCGTCGGTTTTTACGTGAAGAAATTGATGGCCATAGCCATCTTTGGCGTTCTTTTGGGCCTGATCGTGCGATATGTAAATGGCTGCACCACCTTCTGGTGCGGGTGTCTTACTGCATACGCCTTATGGGTTGTGGTCAACTGGTTCGACGCGATAGTCCTGGACTGCATCTGGTTCTGCCACGACAAACACTTCGTTATTCCAGGAACCGAAGATATGGTTGCTGACTACCACGACTACTGGTTCCACATCAAAGGTTCCCTCATCGGTATGCTTCTGGGTATTCCGGCGGCATTGGTGGCTGGGACTATGTCAGCTGTTCTGTGATTCAAGAGGTCGAAATCCCGGAAAAGAAATAGAATTGTAACTTTGTATATATGATCCAGTACATCGCTGACGAAGCCCACTTCAAAGAGGTAATCGAACGAGTATCCAAAGTGAAGCAGTACCTCTGGATAGGCACCGCCGACATCAAGGACCTCTATGTCGGCGAGCGCCCGTTCCTCGGCGTGCTGGCAGAACTTGTAAGCAAAGGCCGCGACGTGCGTCTCATCCACGCCAAGGAGCCCGGACCCAACTTCCGCGAAGACTTCGACCGCTACCCGGTCCTCTTCACCGGCCTTGAGCGCCTCCTCTGCCCTAGGGTACACTTCAAGATTATCATATTCGACCTCAAGCTCGCCTATATCGGCTCCGCCAACCTCACTGGCGCCGGTCTCGGGATGAAGAGTTCCCGCACCCGCAACTTCGAGGCCGGCATCCTCACCGACGACCCCGACCTCGTCGATGCCGCCATAAACCAGTTCGACGCAGCCTGGGCCGGCTTCAAGTGCAAAGACTGCGGCCGCAAAGAATTCTGCCCGGATCCCAGGAGATAACGCCATGCTGATTACCTACAAAGGCCTTACAATATGTGTCTTCGCCGATACCCGCCAGGCCTACCACATCTTCAGTGCCATCATCAATTGATTGACCTCATAGCACGCCTTATTCCCCCGGCAGCAGTGGAAAGTCGGGGTTTGGCGTGTGGGCGGATTCCATAATGGCCTGCAGCTTTGAAAGTATGTCCGGGCGAGCTGCGGCAAGGTCTGTGGTCTCGCCCGGATCGTCGTCCAGATTATACAGCTCGTAGCGGGGGTTGCCGGAGCGGATGTCCATATGGACGAGCTTCCAGGGACCCTGGCGCACTGCCTGGCGGCCTCCCAGTTCCTGGAACTCGAAGTACAGGTAGTCGTGCTCCTTCTGACCGCGGCGGCCCTGCAGAAGAGGCAGCAGGCTTATGCCGTCCAGGCCGCGGACAGGTGCGACGCCGGTGAGCTCGCGCAGCGTGGGCATCATATCCCAGAAAGAGCACATGAACGGCGTTTCCGCGCCCGATTTGATGTGCCCCTCCCAGCTGATTATCATCGGCACACGTATGCCGCCCTCGTAAACATCGCGCTTGTAGCCGCGCCAGGGGCCGTTGGAGTCGAAGAAATCGGGGTCTGCGCCACCTTCTTTGTGCGGGCCGTTGTCGCTGCTGAAGATGATGACGGTGTTGTCGTAGACGCCCAGGTCTTTAAGCTGCCGGATTATGTCTCCCACGTACCAGTCGAGCCGGGCGATCATAGCCGCGAAAGTGGCGTGAGGATATTCCTGCGAGCAGTATCCCCCTTTGCGGAAGAACGGGCCGTCGTCTGTACCGTGGAACGGTGTCTCCGGGAACATACCGCGGTAGCGCTGAATCAGGCTGTCTTCCGGCGTGATGAGCTCCGCGTGCGGAATGGTGGTTGGATACCACATGAAGAAAGGCTTGCCGCTCGCAGCCGCATCTGAGAGGAATTCTTTGGCTTTCTGATGGATGAGGTCGGGTGCGTAGGCGCCCTCTCCGTACGGCATGTCTGTATCGAGGTCGATACGGTTGCCGTTCTCACACAGATGGTCCGGATAATAGCTGTGGGCGAGAAGCTGGCAGTTGAAGCCGTAGAAGCTGTCTACGCCCTGCGCTGCGGGATCTCCGCTCGAGCCGACGAATCCGAGGCCCCACTTGCCGAATGCGCCAGTGATGTAGCCGGCGGACTTCATATCCCGAAACAGGGTCGATGCGCCCTCGGGCAGGGGGAACTGGCCCTCCGGATCCAGCTCCAGGTTGCCGCGGATGGGCGTGTGGCCGCTGTGGGTGCCGGTAATGAGGCACGAACGTGACGGAGCGCTGACCGTGGTGCCCGAATAGCACTGGGTAAAGCGGAGTCCGCGGCCGGCGAGCGAATCGATATTGGGAGTCTGGAAACGCTGCTGCCCGTAGCATCCCAGGTCTCCCCAGCCGAGGTCGTCTGCAAGGATGAAGACTATGTTGGGCTTTACAGGTACCTGTTGCGTGGAACACGAGGCAGCGGCAACGGCACTGCCGGCAAGGAGCACTACTCTTTTCATCGGCAACAAATTAACGGATTTCTGCGAAAGAATGCAAATAATTGCGTACATTCGCAAATGATGTCCTCCGGAACACTGCCGCTCGCAGAGGCGGCCCGACTGCAGCAGGCGCCATCTTTCGACTTGATGCTCAAGCCCGTAGGCCCGCGCTGCAATCTTGGCTGCTCATACTGCTACTACATTGGAAAGGCTGCGCTTTACGGCGGCCGTCAGCAGCGTATGAGTACGGAGGTGCTGGAAACGGCCGTACGCTCGTATCTTGACGCAACAGAAGCTCCGGAGCCACTTTTCGTGTGGCACGGAGGCGAGCCGTTGCTGGCGGGCATGGACTTCTTCGGGCGCGCAATCGAGTTTCAGCGCCGTTATTCCGGCGGCCGGCGCATAAGGAACGCCATCCAGACCAACGGCACGCTCCTTACGCCCGAATGGGCATCGTTCCTGAGGGAAAACCGATTCCTGGTGGGCATTTCCATCGACGGCCCAAAAGACCTACACGAGCGCTATCGCGGCCCGTGCTTCAGCAAGGTCATGGAGGGCCTTAAGCTGCTGCAAGACAACGGGGTTGAGTTCAACACCCTCACCACTGTCAACAGGGCGTCGGAGGGACGGGGCAAGGAGGTGTACGGCTTTCTAAAAGAGGCCGGCAGCCGGTATATGCAGTTCCTGCCGGTGGTAGAATACCTGAGCCCGGAAAGCAGGCGGCCGGCTGCATGGTCGGTGTCGGCAGAAGGCTTCGGCCGCTTTATGACGGATATATTCGACGACTGGGTGCGGCACGACGTAGGGTCGTGCTTCGTCCAGCTGTTCGACTCCACGCTCGCCGCCTGGTGCGGCCAGAACGCCGCCGTGTGCACCCTGGGCAGAAGCTGTCAGCCCACGGCGGTAGTGGAGCACAATGGCGACGTATACGCCTGCGACCACTGCGTCTCACCCTCGTCAAAACTTGGCAGCGTGCTGCAGGAGCCGCTGAAGGAAATGATGGCACGGGATGACGTAACACGCTTTGCCCTTGGCAAATACGCAAGTCTGCCCCAGCGCTGCATGAGGTGCGGGTATCTCCCCGCCTGCCACGGCGAATGCCCCCGGCACCGCGACCCGGAAACGGGCATCAGCGCCCTGTGCGGGGGCTACAGACTCTTTTTCGACCATACCGCCCGGGCATTCGACAGAATGCGCGACCTGCTCATGCAAGGCCGCGCACCCGGAAAAATAATGCTTGACTTTCCGTAAGCATCAACTGCAGGGATGAGAATCCGCACAGGGCTCCCCTGCCAGCTCGGTTTCCAGGGTGGCATGCTGAATGCCTGATTCGCGCAGCATCTTTTTGACGGCGGGAACGACTTCCGACCCCAAGGCACCCGGTTCCAGCACTACGTGCGCCGTGAGCGCTGTCTCGTTTGTACTGATGGGCCAGATGTGCAGGTGATGCACGTCGCTCACACCGGGCGTTGCGGCCATCTTGCGATGCACCTCGTCGGGGTCGATGCCCGAGGGAACGGCGTCCATGCTCATTCTGACGCTTTCTGAGAGCAGGTCCCAGCTCCCCACCAGAATTATCACTCCGATGACTATACCTATAATGGGATCGATGAACGACCATCCAGTGAGGGAAATGACGATGCCAGAAACCACGACGCCAACAGAAACCAGCGTATCGGCCGCCATATGCAGGAAGGCGCCGCGGGAGTTGATGTCATCCTTGCGGTGACGCATCAGCAGGAACGCCGTCAAACCGTTGACCACTATTCCGACCGCCGCCGTCCAGGCAACCGCCCCGCCGTCTATGGCAACAGGCTCGCGGAGCTTATGGACGCTCTCCAGCGGGATGGCGCCCACGGCAACCAGAAGGATGACGGCATTCAGCAGAGAGACCAGGATAGACCCCTTGCGATAGCCGTATGTGAACTGCTTGCTGGCGTGCGAGCTGGCAAGCCGGAGCGCGATGAGTGCGAGCAATAAGGAAAAGACGTCGCTGAGGTTGTGCCCGGCGTCGGACAGCAGGCCAAGCGAGCCCTTCCAGAGCCCGACTCCGGCCTCCACGGCCACGAAAGCAAGGTTGAGCGCAATGGATAACAGGTATATCCCCTTCATCGAAGAGGCGTCGGCCACATCGTTATGATGATGGTGGTGATGGTGATGTTCGTGTTTCATATCATCGGCAAAGGTACGGCATTGCCGCGGACCTGTCCATACCAACTTATGAGGATGCCAGATACTTTCCGGTGACGGACTCCGGGCAGGACACCATACCGGACGGAGTTCCGCAATAGAGGATGCGGCCGCCCAGCTCGCCTGCGCCGGGGCCGAGCTCTATCACATAGTCGGCGCTGCGGATGACATCTGTGTTGTGCTCTATAAGCCACACGGTGTTGCCCCTCTCCACAAGCGAGTCGAAGAGCCCGAGGATGTGGCGCACGTCTTTGGTGTGCAGGCCGTCCGTGGGCTCGTCTATTATGAAAATCTTGCCTTCCGTGCCAAGGTATGACGCCAGCTTGAGACGCTGGAGCTCGCCGCCGGACAGCGTGGACAGCGCCTGGTTGAGATGCAGGTACTGCAGGCCGACGTCGGCAAGCGGCTTGAGCTTACGTTCTGTCTGCGTGCCGGCAAAGAACTCCATCGCCTTACGTACGGAAAGGTCCATCACCTGGGCTATGTTGAGTCCGCCGATCCGATACTCGAGCGCCTGGGGGCCGTAACGGAGGCCGCCGCAAGCCTCGCAGACGGTCTCTATGGAATCCATGAACGCCATCTCGGACACTATAACTCCCTTGCCGCCGCAGACCGGGCAGGCGCCTTTGCCGTTGAACGTGAAGTACTCCTCTTTGAGTTTGTGCGCACGTGCGAAGGCTTTGCGGATGTCGCCCGCCACCTCCATATATGTGGCCGGAGTGGAGCGCAGGCTCACCCCTATATTCTTCTGGCTGATGTACACGGTGTCGGAGGGGCAGGCCGTGCGGAAGCATTCCATCAGCGAACTCTTGCCGCTTCCGGCAACTCCGGCAACAACTCCGAAAACGCCCAACGGGATATCCACGGACACGTTCTGCAGGTTGTGAAGCGATGCGCCCCTGAGCGGAAAAACTTTACTGACAGGCCGGACGGATGCTTTGAACGGGAGGCTCTCCCCCATCAGCCGGCCGGTAGCCGTGTCGCTCCCCAGAAGCTCTGCGTACGAGCCCTGGAATGTAATGCGGCCGCCCTCCGAACCCGGCCCGGGGCCAAGGTCGACTATATTGTCTGCAATGCGGATGAGTTCTTTGTGATGCTCTACCAGGAGCACGGTGTTGCCGCCGTCGCGCAAACGGATGACTGAGCGCTTCATACGCTCTATGTCCTGGTTGTGCAGGCCCACGGAGGGCTCGTCCAGGATGTAGAGGACGTCCGATAGAGAAGAGTTGATGTACTTGGCTATCTTGCACCGCTGTGCCTCGCCGCCGGAAAGCGTGCCAACCGCTCTGTCCAGGCTCAGATAGCCGAGGCCTATCTCTTCCAGCGCTGTGAGCCTTGCGCCTATGGCCTCCTTGAGGTCTGCGGCCAGCGGGTCCCGGATGGACGCGACCCAGGAGCGCAGCCTGGAGATTGACATGGCGCAGGCCTCGGCAATGTTCAGGCCCTCTATCCGGCAGCTCAACACCCTGGGATTCAGGCGCGTGCCGCCGCAGTCGGGGCAGACGCCCATAGTAAGCATAGGGTTAAGCACCGCAGCGTGCAGGAGGCCTTCCTCGCTGTTGATTATGCTGCGGTACATCCTGGGTATAAGCCCCTCGTATTTGGCGGTTTTGGGCCAGTTGGAAGGAGGATTCTTGAGTTTTATCTGCGGGCTGTTGAGGAAGAGGTCCAGCTCCTCGGGGCTGTAGTCCCGGATCTTCTTATCCAGGTCGAACAGACCGCTGTGGGCGTACCGGATCCATCTCCAGCCGCCCTTTCCGAAGGCGATGTAGTGGATGGTGTCTTCGTCGTTCAGGCTTTTGTCGAAATCGACCAGCTTGTGAATGTCGAGCTCGCGTATCTCCCCCAGGCCGCTGCACCGCGGGCAGCTGCCCTGCGGATGGTTGAAGCTGAAACTGTCTGAGTATCCCACGAAAGGCTTGCCCACGCGGGAAAACAGCAGGCGCATCAGCGAGTAGATGTCTGTGTACGTACCTACGGTGGAACGTGAATTCTGCGCCGGCTTTTTCTGGTCTATGACTATGGCTATGGGCAGGCCTTCTATGCTGTCTACGTGCGGGCGGCCGTACTTAGGCAGATACTGCTGGACGAACGTGGGAAAGGTATCGTTGAGCTCGCGCCGGGACTTTGCAGCTATGGTATCCAGCACAAGGGAACTCTTGCCGGAGCCGGAGACGCCGGTAAAGACGGTAATCCTGCCTTTGGGTATGTCCAGGGAGATGTCTTTGAGGTTGTTCTCCCTTGCGCCCCTGATACGAATCAGTTCTGCCGATGCGGCCATGGTTTTCAGTTCCTGATCTCAACGCCGCCAAAGCCGACCTTGCCGGTGATGGTAAGGGTGGGAGTGCCGGTGCCGATCTTGGTGCGGCGGTTGTCTGACACGCCGCCGAAGCCGCTGTTGACGGCAATCTGGACTGCAAGTCCTTCCGGGACGATGATGGTGACGCCGCTGAAGCCGACGTTGAGGTCGATGAAGGCGCCGTCTGCTATTTTTGCCCCGTTAAGGTCCAGCGTAAAGCCGCCGAAGGCCGCCTGCACGTCAACCCCCTCGAACTTCTCTCCGGCAAAGGATACGTTCTGCTTGCCGAAGGAGGACTCGATGCGGCGTATGTTTTTGCCGTCGCGGGTGATGTTCTTGACCTCATATACGCCCTGATGGCGCCAGTCCTTGAAGAACAGCAGCTGGATGCCGAAGCCGATGACCACGAGTGCGAGCCCGATCTGCCACATCATGTTCCAGGTGATGACATCCCTGGCGGCAAGGAAGAGCAGCACACCCATACCTATTCCGATGCAGGGGCCTATCTTGTTCTTGTCTGTAAACAGCCCGTACAGGCATGGAACGATGATGAACAGTGCCCACCATCCTTTGGTGGAGAACTCCAGAGGGAGCACGCCGGTAATATTGAGGATCCACAGGACGCCGGCTGCAATCAGTGCCAAGCCGAGGATGATTTTGAATGCTTGCTTCATAATGCCTATTTTTTAGTGCCACAAATATACTCAAAGAAATCCAGTCCCCAAACAGTTCAACGGCCATTTGCGTATGTCGCCCACAATGCGTACCTTAGCGCAAATAACGATTCACGGCAATGAAGCAAACAGTTCTGGACAACATCCTTTCCCGCAAAAGCGTACGCTCATACACAGATCAGCCCATATCTTCGGAGCAGGTAGAAACAATGCTCAGGGCCGCAATGGCCGCCCCGTCCGGAAGGAATATCCAGCCTTGGCGTTTTGTTGTGGTGACCGGGCAGGCGGCCAAAGAAAAGATGGCCGTCGGCTTCAACAAGATGATTGCCGAGGCTCCGGTTGTAATAGCGGTATGCGGAAAGACTACCAAAAAAACGGGTGAGGCCAACCTCAACTGGACGGCCGATTGCGCCGCAGCAACGGAGAATCTCCTGCTTGCGGCGGAAGCGCTCGGCCTGGGAGCCGTCTGGACTGCCTGCTACCCTTATGAAGAACGTATGAATCCCGCAATCGAGGCTCTCGGGCTGCCCGATGACGTCAAGCCCTACAGCATAATACCGGTAGGCTATCCTGCCGGCAACGAGATGCCCAAGGACAAGTGGAAACCGGAGAACATTCACTACGAGAGGTGGTAGCGCCGGCTCACCATTCAAAAAGAATTGACTATATTTGCATCATGCAACCAACCACACTGATAGCCACTGCAGGGCTGGCGCTTGCCATTGCCTGCAACCCCATAGCACCGGAAGTTTCCGAACCAGAGCAAGTTCTTGTGCGTCAGGAATTTACCGCATCCTTTGAACAATCCTCAGGAACCCGCACCTCGCTCAGCGGCACCGACGTCCTTTGGGATGCCGCCGGCGAGGCCATAGACATAGTCTGCCAGGACGGCTCCATTTACACCGCAAATCAGACCGCCGTGAGTCAGGACAGGCACACCGCATCCTTCAGCGGAGATGTTCCCCAGACCGGGAAGCTTTTTGCCGTCTATCCTGAAGGCCTTTGCTCCGGCTATTCAAACGGATTGCTTTCCGTGAGCGTACCCAGCTTCCAAACAGCCGTAGCTGACGGCTTTTCAAGCCATACAGCACCAATGGTTGCAAAGGTCGTCGACGGAGAGACCATGCATATGCGCAACCTCTGCGGCATGATCGGATTCAGAGTCAGCAACAGCGGCATCAAGTCCATAGCCTTCTCTGCCACAGAGAGCGGCGGAGGCGCCTTGACAGGCTCAGGCCAAGTGCGTTACGACGGCTCAGACCCTGTATGCAATGCTTCCTCCGGTTTGAACGAAGTGGTCCTGGAGGGCGACATCCAGCCCGGCGGGCTGTACTGGGCGCTTGTCTACCCCGGAACCTACACCAACCTGAAGGTTGTCTTTACAGACAATGACGGCCGCACGGCCACATTTACCAAAGACGGCACTCTGGAGATCAGCCGCAGCAAGGCTCGACGCATCAGCACATTTACCATAAGCGACGCAGACTGGGACGGCGGCGGGCAGTCGCTCCAAACTGCAACCCTCACATTCGAGGAAGCATCCGATTACGTAAACGGATACGGCAAGCCCACCTCGTACACCAATGAATACGGAACCTGGACCATCTGCGCCTACAAAGAGAAAGCATTCCAGCTCAACAAGAACAAGGTTGCTTACATAGGCACGCCGCTGATGCAGGGAGTCATCCAAAGCGTAAGCATCACCCTTGCCAGCGGCAGCAACTCCAGCGGAACATTCTATATCTGCAGCAGCACAGGAGACAATAACGCCCCCGCCGGCAGCATGGCCGCCTCCTGCGCCGGTACGCAAACAGACATAGACGTGAGCAGCCTCGGCCTCAAGCAACTCTGGATACGCTCTTCGTTCGGCGTCAAGATTTCCCAGATAACCATAATTTGGCTCGGATCCGGAGGCTCCAATCCGGCCACGCCGGTAGTAACCACACAGGCGGCAACCGGCGTCGGAATGGCCGATGCAACGCTCAACGCATCGTTCAGCTGCATCCCCACGAATCCCGACCCTACGGCCGCATTCTTCCGCTGGGGAACATCCGTATCGGCCCTCACCAACGAGCTGTACGACAACCAGACCATACTCAACAGCTCTTCCGGAACCTTCAGCGCCTTGCTTACTGGCCTGGAGGAAGGTAAGACCTATTACTATCAAGCGGTTATGACGCTGGCCAACGGCACCGACGTAGAGGGCGAGGTGATGAGCTTCACCACACGCTCCGCCCAGCAGAGCAACGCCCCGGGATACCTTGCCTGCTACGAGGTTCCTGCGGTAGACGTATCCGGCTCAGTTACTTCCGGATCCGAGAAATACGGCTACAAGTGGTATAAGTACTACACTCCCAATTCCAAGAGGGCCGTCGCCACCCATACCGTGCAGTACAACGGCAAGGTAATCCGCAACTACACCGTTATGATGGACGCCGACAAGAAATCCCCTGTATGGTGCGCAACCGCCTTCAACACAGGCACATGGCCAGACAATAACGTAGGCCGCACCGGCAGCTGGACTTCCGATCCGGCCTTCCCCGCAAGCTGGCAGCAGGAAAACGGCACAGGAGTTTACGGCAAGGGGCACCTGATAGCGTCCAATTATCGCCAAACTTCTACCGAGACAAACAAGCAGACCTTCTACACGACCAACCAGGCGGCACAGTACCAGACCAAATTCAACGACGGTATCTGGAACGTTCTTGAACAGAAAGTCGCCGCCTCCGCTCCCTCCGGCAGAGACACCCTGTACGTAGTAGTGGGCATACTGTTCGAGGGAACGACCACGGTTACGGACGGCATCTACATCCCCAGCCACTTCTATAAATGCCTGATGAAGTGCTCCTTCAACGCCAGCGGAGTGATGACCGCCGCAACCGGCTACGCCTACCTGTTCGAAAACAAACAGTACTCAAACACAAGCTACAACTCCTACAAGACCACCATCGATGCAATAGAAGAACGCACCGGCCTGGACTTCTTCCATAACGTTCCCGACGATTTGGAAGGTCCCGCAGAGAGCGCAGCCGGATCTCCGATATAGTGGCTCGCAATCTTAAACCACTGAAAACCAGCGTATTAGACGTTTAAGGGACCCTCATTTCGGGGGCCCCTTAAACGTCTAACTGTTTGGTATTGAGTTACTTCATTCTGCTCCTCCTCCGCTATTCATCGCAATTCTCGCATGGAGCTCCCAGGTGCGGATTCGGTCTTTATACAGATTGTTGCGGTTGACGGCTTCTACGTCCAGCTGGGAGTCGGAGTTTCCGCCCCAGCGGCGGCAATTGTACATGACGTCGTAGATGCGGCCGATGCGGTATTCCCGGCTGATGCGGAGGCCGACGGCGTAGTCTTCTCCGTACTTGGTGGTAGGGAAATTGAGCTCCCGCAGGAGGGGCGTCCAGAAGCCGCGCGGGGCGCCCAATCCGTTGACGCGCAATGCGTTGTTGCGCCCGTTGTCCGGCGTCCACTCGCGGTGGTCTATCACTCCTGGAGGCAGTTCGTTGAGCTCGAAATCGGTAATCCTGTAAGTACCCACGACCATTGCACACCTCTGCTCCAGGAAGGCGTCTACGAACTGCTGCACCACGCCATCGTGGGCGTAAACGTCGTCCGAATCGAGCTGCAGGGCAAAGCGCCCGCACTTTGGATGATGCACCGCGGCGTTCCAGTTGCCGCCGATTGCGTGATATGTCTTATCCTGGGCGATGTAAATCAGACGGGGATCGCTCTCGAACGAGCGGATTACGTCTACGGTGCCGTCTGTACTGTTGTCGTCCACCACTATTACGTTGTACGGAAAGCTCGTCTTCTGGTTGAGGGCCGAGCGGATTGCATCTCCTATGGTTGCGGCCCTGTTGCGGCACGGAATCACCACCGAGGCCTCGAACTCGAAGGGCTCGGCATAAAGGTCAACCTCCTTGAAACGCGGCTCCAGCCACCCGCCGATGCGTTTAAGATGCTCCGTGCAGGCCTGCTCCATCTCTATCTGTACGCCGCGGTTGCGCGGATTCACGTAGTCGAACAGCTTCTCTCCGGAGCTGCGGCGGTCTGTCTCTATCTCGTAGTACAGCAGCTCGGGCACGTGCACCAGCGGGCCGGTTTCCGACACGCGCAGGCGCAGGTCGTACAGGCCGGCAAACTCGTACTCTTCCGTCATTGCCGCAGCCGCTGCCTTGAGCGCCAACGTGCGGTACAGCTGCACGCCGCCAAAATCGAACTCGTCGCGCAAAGCTCCTGGTTGATAGTCGATTACGGGAGAAGGCTGCTCCCCGTCAAAGTGGTCTGCGTAGGCCATGGCGGCGCCGGTATCCCGGGCTACTTGCACAAGGCGCTCGAGCCCGAAGTGTACCCAGCCGAGGCGGGTGGGACGGGTATAGATGAGTGTGAATTCGGTGTCGGCCTCAGCCGCGGCCTTACGGACGGCTGCACTGCTGCACCGTAAGGGGATGTCAAATCTTTTAATTTCCATTCTTGCGTTTTATGGATGCTACCCAGCTTCCGAGCAGGGCCATGCCCATTACGGCCCAACCTGCTGCAAACCAGGGAGTCAGCGTTGGCGGAAGCCCTATGCAGGTCTTGTCTATGCAGATGAAGCTGAGGCACACGGTAAACATGAACACGGCCGGGATGCCGGTAATGAGGAACTGCCATCCACGGGGGTATTTGCGTGCAAGCCAGATGGTTGCGGTGGTCAGCATGAATACGGACAGCAGCTGGTTGGAGAGGCCGAAATAGCGCCAGATCACGTTGAATCCGTCTTCGTTGGAAAGGTTGAACCAGAGCAGCAGGCCCACAGCGATGAAGATGGGGATGCTTATGGCGAGGCGTCCTGCGACCTTGTCTTGCTTGAGGTGGAAGAAATCGGCGATGTTGAGACGGGCGCCGCGCAGGGCTGTGTCTCCGGATGTAATGGGGGCTGCAACTACGCCGAGCAGCGCAAGGATGCTGCCGACCAATCCCAGCCAGTGCTTGCTGACGGCCGTAACTACCTGGGGCGCCGATGCGCTCTGGAGGCCGCATTCCTGCATTCCGCCGTCAAAGAAGAAGTATGAGCTCACAGCGGCCCAGATGAGGGCGACGAGGCCCTCGACAATCATCGCCCCGTAAAAGATGGGGCGTCCGAGGCTCTCGTTCTTGAGGCAACGGGCCATCATAGGGCTCTGCGTGCTGTGGAAGCCGCTTATTGCGCCGCAAGCCACGGTAATGAAGAGGCACGGGAAGATGCTCTGGCCATTGACCCCTACGCTCGGCGCTCGGTTCTGCAGACCCTCCCAGAATTCGGGAATGGACGGCCACTTGACGAGCAGGCACACCATAAGGGAAACGGCCATGAACAGCAGCGCGATGGCGAATATGGGGTATATCTTGCCGATTATCTTGTCTACAGGCAGCAGGGTGGCAATAATATAATAGACGAGGATGACTCCTGCCCAGATGAGTACTGCAGTGTGCGTGCCGCCTCCTGCCATGCCGCCGAGTATGAGGGCGGGGCTGTACACGAACACCGCGCCCACCATCAACATCACTAAAGTGGTGAATATTATTACTATAGTGCGGCTGCCGTGGCGGAGTTCGCTGCCAACCATCTCCGGGAGCGTTGCGCCGTTCTTGCGTATAGACAGCATTCCGGAGAAGAAATCGTGCACGGCTCCGGCAAAGATGCTGCCCAGCACAATCCACAGATAACACGACGGGCCGAACTTGGCGCCCATGATAGCTCCGAATATCGGACCGGTGCCGGCGATGTTCAAGAACTGGATCATAAACACCTTCCACGTGGGCATAGGCACGTAATCCACGCCGTCTGCCATGGAAACCGCCGGAGTCGGCCTCTTCTTATCCGGTCCGAACACCCTCTCTACAAAACGCCCGTAGAAAACGTATCCCAGTACCAGAGCTACTATACTTATTAAAAACGAAAACATACTATGAAATTATGTTGTTCTGCCGATGACTGGGAGGAAAAATACTTCTGAAAAACTGTGGCCGCCCGTGGCCACCCCGAAGGGCAGATGTCCCCTGGGGGACTACAGGGGGACAATTCGTCTCACAGAGACGGGAGGGGCCCGCTGGATGGCGGGACGGAT
>JAFZXV010000099.1 GCA_017616595.1 Bacteroidales bacterium | reverse complement strand
TCTTTATAAAAAGAATCCTTTTGAACTCTCGGAAAACAGGATTTCCATGTTCAACAAGGTTTGTGGAACGGATTTTGTCAGTACTGAGTTCAGCAAGCGCTTCCGGGTGTCCGACATCCTCTCCTACTGGAACGGCGATGTAAAGGTTTTCCGGGCGCTGAGTCAGAAGTATTACATTTATTAACAACCACTGCCTTATGAAACACTCAGCAAGACTCGCAGCTCTGATGGCCTCCCTGGCCATCCTGGCTTTCCTTCCCAGTGCCCAGGTGTGTGGCCAGTCACGCCGCGGCGGTTCCCAATCTACCCATTCAAGCAGCAGCCATTCTTCATATAGCCACGGATCTTCACACGGCGGCCCAAGTGTCGGGAGCCATTCGGGCTCTCATAGCAGCAGTTCTGCTTCCCACAGCCGTTCCGGCAGCTCCGTTTCCAGCAGCAGCCACCAGAGCCGCCCGTCCGGCAGCTCCAGCAGCTCTGTGAGCAGTGGCAGCAAGCACCGCCCGTCCGGCGGCTCCGTGAGCAGCAGCCAGCACCGCCCCTCGAGTGGTTCGGCAAGTGGCAGTCAGCAGCACCGTCCTTCTTATAACGGTTCCGTAAGCAGCGGCAGTCAGCATCGTCCTTCATCCGGAGGTTCTGTGAGCGGCAGCCAGCAGCATCGTCCTTCATCCGGCGGTTCCGTAAGCAGCGGCAGTCAGCATCGCCCTTCATCCGGTGGTTCCGTGAGCAGCGGCCAGCAGCATAGGCCCGACGTCAGCCGTCACAGCGGCGGAGACATGAGAGACCGCGCATCCCGCGTGCCCGATAACAACAACGATGTCCGTCGTCCCGGCACCAGATCGGGAGACAATACCCCTTCACGCCCCGATGTCAGCGGCGGTTCCCATCGCCCTGAGGGTGGCGCACGTCGCCCCGGCGGCTATGGAGACGGAGTATACCACAGCAAGCCCAGCGGCGGCTCTGTACACGCCAACCGTCCCGCTCCCGGCTCACGTCCTTATGCAGACGGCGCCTACGGCCGCAGCCACAGCGCACCGGCACCTGCCCGCGTACATCCCAATCCTGGTTCCCGTCACGTCGGCGGCCGTCCCGAACCCCGCGAGTTCCACGGTTCTCCGGCTCACTTCAGCCATCGCGGCCACCACGGCTACGGGCACTACCTGCCCGCTCCTCCTCCCCGATACGTAGTCAGGCACTACTGGGGCAGAGACTACTATTACTACAACGACATCTGGTACCGCTACTACCGTGGCCGCTACTGGGTATGCCGTCCGCCGTGGGGCTACGTCTTCTCTCCTCTGGCAGATGCAGTGTACACCGCTTGCACATTCGCATACTACTTTGACCGTATCCACTATTACGATACAATCAACGAGAATGCAAGCACCATCGTGGCCCAGAACGAGACCATCGCTGCAAACAATGCGGTCATAGCGGCACAGAACGAGGCAATCGCCCGCAACTCGGCCCTCGCCCAGGCCAGCGGCGACCTCGCCCAGTCCCTCGGCCTCGTGCAGAGCTACGCAGATGCCGGCACCGAGTACTTCTATAACGACGGCATCTTCTACATCAAGGGTTCCGACGGACAGTATACCGTTATCGTACCTCCCGCAGGCGCCATAGTGGACACCCTGCCCGACGACTACGAGATAATAGAGCTTCGCGGAGAGAGCTACTTCAAGGTAGACGACACCGTATACCGCACCACCGTAATAAACGGCAAGGCCTGCTTCGAGGTGCTCGGACAGCTGTTACAGTAAAATATGGCCACGATAGGAGTTTTCGATTCAGGCTCCGGCGGCCTATCAGTTCTGAGGGAGATTCGCAAGATTCTCCCTCGTGAACGTTATATATACTACTCAGACAACGCCAATTGCCCTTACGGAGAAAAGTCGCCCGGATTTATCATCGAGCGCGGGCGGGCTATCACAGAGGAGTTGCTTGCCCGCGGGGCGGACGCCATAGTCGTGGCCTGCAACACCGCCACCGCCGCGGCTATTGCTGCCCTCCGTGCAGAGTACTCCATTCCCTTTGTCGGGATGGAGCCTGCCGTTAAGCCCGCGGCGCTGGGCACCAAGTCCGGAGTAATAGGCGTGCTGGCAACCGCCGGCACCCTCAAAGGCTCCAAGTACCTCAAGACCAGAGGCTTGTATGCCGGCTCAGTGCGCGTGGTCGAGCATGTTGGGCAGGGATTCGTAGAGCTTGTAGAGTCTCTCGAACTCGAGGGCCCTCATGCCGAATCCGTAGTCCGTGCCAGCCTCCAGCCCCTTCTGGACGAGGGTGCAGACATTATAGTGCTCGGCTGCACGCATTATCCTTTCCTGTTGCCGGTAATGCGCAAGATTGCGCCCTCCGGCATCAGGTTCATAGATCCCGCGCCCGCCGTAGCCCGCCGCCTGGAAGACGTGCTCGCTACGCTCGGCACCCTGCCCGGTGGCGGCCCGTCCGTAGAACTCCTCGCCTCCGGCCCTTCAGACACCCTGGAAAAACTATTCACCACAATATGAAGTTCCTCAGAATGACTATGATTGCCTCCCTGGCATTGCTCGCCGCCGGTTGCGGCAAAAAAGATTCCGATTTCCGTTATACGGTAGACCAGTTTGCAGATGTTAAGATAATCCGCTACCAGGTGCCCGGATGGGAAGACCTTACCCTTCAGCAGAAGGAGTACGCTTACCATCTTGCCGAGGCGGCAAAATGGGGCAGGGACATACTCTGGGACCAGAACTGCGCCGGCAACCTGCGCCTGCGCCACGCCCTGGAGGCCATCCTCACAGGCTATAAGGGAGACCGCAACAGCGCTGACTTCCAGGCGTTTACGGAGTACGCCAAGCGGGTCTTCTTCAGCAACGGCATACATCATCACTACGCAGAAGACAAGTTCTTCCCGGCCTGCGAGCCCGCATACTTCGAGAGGCTGCTTGCCGCCGTGGGCAAGTCCGACGAGGCTGGCGACCTGCTCAGCTACATCTACGACCCCGATGTCTGCCCGCAGAGGCGCAGCACGGCATCGGAGGGCGATATAGTGGAGCTTTCTTCCGTCAACTTCTACGATGGCGTCACGCGCGACGAGGTGGAAGCCTACTACGCTTCCATAGTCAACCCCAAAGACCGTCGCCCGGTGTCGTACGGCCTTAATACAAAGGTGGTCAAGGATACGCTCGGCAACGTGTTCGAGCTCCCCTGGAAGGTCGGCGGCATCTATGGCCCTGCGCTCGAGAAGATCTGCGGCGAGCTTGAGCTTGCCCGCGTGGTGGCCGAGAACGATATCCAGAAGCGCGCCCTGGGGCTGCTGATCGATTACTATCGCACCGGCGACCTCCGCAAATGGGACGAATTCAACATCGAGTGGGTCAAGGACACCCTCGGCACCATAGACTTCGTCAACGGATTCGTAGAGGATTATAACGATCCGCTCGGCCGCAAGGGCTCCTGGGAGGGGCACGTAAACATCAAGGACGTCAAGGCCTCCGAGCGTTCGGTGGTGCTGAGTACCAACGCCCAGTGGTTCGAAGACAATTCTCCCGTTGATCCGCGCTTCCGCAAGCCGCAGGTCAAGGGCATCAGCGCCAAGGTCATCAACGCCGTGTGCCTCGCCGGCGACGCCTATCCCGCAACGCCCATCGGCATCAACCTGCCCAACGCAGACTGGATCCGCCGAGACTACGGCTCCAAGAGCGTAACCATCGCAAACATCTCACACGCATACACTTACTCCGCCGAGGAGATGCCCGCCAGCGTGCTTTCCGAGTTTGCCTGGGACGAGGCGGAAATAGCCCGCTCCAAGAAGTACGGCTCCTGGGCCGACGAGATCCATACCGACCTTCATGAGTGCCTCGGCCACGGCTCCGGCCAGCTTCTCAAGGGCGTTTCCAGCACTGCGCTCGGCGAGTATTCCTCCGCCCTGGAGGAAGCACGTGCCGACCTATTCGGCCTCTATTACGCCGCAGACCCCAAGCTGGTCGAGCTCGGCATCATGCCCGATATGGAGGCATACAAGGCTGAGTACGACGGCTTTATCCGCAACGGCCTGATGGTGCAGTTCAACCGCGTGGAACTTGGCCGCTCAAATACCGAGGCCCATATGCAGGACCGTAAGCTCATCAGCGAGTGGTGCTACGAGAACGGCAACGGAGTCATCGGCAAGCGCGTCCGCGAAGGCAAGACCTACTTTGTGGTTAACGATTACGACGCCCTGCGCGGCCTGTTCGCCCAGCTGTTGGCAGAAATCCAGCGCATCAAGTCCGAGGGCGACTATGCCGCCGGCAAGGCTCTGGTAGAGAAATACGCAGTGAACATCGACCCTGCCCTCCACAAAGAGGTGAAGGAACGCTACGATGCCCTGGGACTCAAGCCGTACGGCGGCTTCCTCAACCCGGACATCGTGCCCGTCAAGAAAGGCGGCGTGATTACCGACTACGTTCTGAAGTATCCCACCAGCCTTCTGGACCAGATGCTCCACTACGGAGAAGACTACGGAATCTTATAGTCTGTTGAACAGAAGGAGATTCTTGCGTTGCGCCCTGAGGATGTGGGCGGGGGACTCGAAGACCTTGCCGCTCAGGGTTACGGTGCCGAGGGGCTCGGTGCGGTAGCGCTCCAGGAGGGTGCAGAGTTTGTCGAAAGTCTCTGCGCTGAAGCCATAGTCTTCCAGTGCGCGCCATAGGACATAACGCCAGTGCCGGAGCTCCAGCAGGCCGGCTACGCTTATCTGAAGAATCGCCCCGGCAGCAGCCTGGGGCGCATTCTTTACAATGCGCTCCGCCGCCTGCCGGTAGTAATCGTCTGCAATGTCGTCCGTCTGCCGGAACCTTTCCATATCGGCCCCCAGGGTCTTTACGAACGACGGGTTGATTTCTGCAAACACCGGGAACACCCGGTTGCGTATCTTGTTCCTGCGCGCCTCGTCCAGCGCATTGGTGCTGTCTTCCCTCCACCCGAATCCCTTCTTTTCCATCCACGCCCGGATCTCCTCCCTCGTCGTCCCCAGCAGCGGCCGCACCACCCTTGCCGCGGATTTCCTAACCTCCTGATTATCAACACCTTGCCTTTCGACC
>JAFZXV010000098.1 GCA_017616595.1 Bacteroidales bacterium | reverse complement strand
TTTTTCATATCGGCAAAGTTAATATTTTTCACTACATTTGTAAAAAAATATATGGCACAGTATATAGTATCTGCCCGCAAATACCGTCCCGATTCCTTCGAGAGCCTGATAGGCCAGGACAACATCGCCCGCACGCTCAAGAACTCCATCCTGAGAGGCCAGCTGGCGCATGCCTACCTGTTCTGCGGCCCCCGCGGAGTGGGTAAGACGAGTGCGGCGCGCATCTTTGCCAAAACCATAAACTGTGCCAACCCCGGGCCAGACATGGAGCCCTGCGGCGAGTGCGAGTCGTGCGTGTCTTTCAAGGAGGGCCGCTCCTACTGCATCCACGAGCTTGACGCCGCATCCAACAACGGCGTGGAGGATATCAAGGCCTTGATGGAGCAGGTGCAGATTCCTCCGCAGGTGGGCAAATACAGCGTCTACATCATAGACGAGGTGCATATGCTCACGCAGTCGGCCTTCAACGCCTTCCTCAAAACTCTCGAGGAGCCGCCGGCACACGCCATCTTCATCCTCGCCACAACGGAGAAGCACAAGATCATCCCCACCATCCTCAGCCGCTGCCAGACGTACGACTTCAACCGCATCAGCGTGCCGGACATCGTGCGCAACCTGCGCGATATCGCCGGCAAGGAGGGGGTCAACATAGACGACGAGTCGCTCCATGTGATAGCCCACAAGGCAGACGGCGCCATGCGAGACGCCCTTACCATCTTCGACCAGACGGTAGCCTTCTGCGGTTCTGACGTAAAGTACGAAGACGTTATCCGCAACCTCAACGTGCTGGACTACGAATACAGCTTCAAGCTCGTAGATGCTTTCCTGGCCGGAGACTACGCCACCGCAATGCTTGTGCTGGACGAGATCCTGGCCAAGGGCTTCAACGCGCTGCACTTCATTTCCGCCATAGGCTCGCACCTGCGGGACCTTCTGGTCTCCCGCACCGGCGGGCTGGAGTCACTGCTGGACCTGCCGGCCTCCCTGCGTGAGCGCTACCGCGAGCAGGCCGGCCGCTGCACCGTCAAGTTCATCTACGACGCCCTCGGCATAGTCTCCCAGTGCGAGGCCGGCTACAAAGCCGCCACCAACCAGCGACTCCACATCGAATTCGCTCTGATGAAAATGGCGTTCCTTGGCGGCGTTCCTGCTTCCACTTCGCAGGAGCTGCCTCCGAAAACTTCCGCTTCGCTCCATCCCTCCCACGCAAGCGTGGGCCCCTCCCATTCAAGTGGCCATGGGCGGCCACTGTTTTCGGAGACAGCTCCTGCCTCCGTTCCAGCGGAAACGCCGCAGGAACCGAAACCCGTCATTGCCGGCTCGACCGGCAATCCCGCTCCGGATGAGAGTAAGGTGCAGATGCCCGATCAGGTCGGGCATGACGATAAGGCGGAGCCCAAGCCGGCGGCGCGGAAGAGGGCGTCGGGGTTGTCGTTGTCGGCGCTGATGAATGAGGAGGAGATTACCGTGGAGCTGGCGACGGAAGGCAAGGAGGAGCCAAAGGCGCTGCCGGAGCCGGAGGCGGTTATTGCCATGTGGCCGGAGCTGGTCAAGCAGTACGACAGCCAGCCGCGTTTGGCCAATGCTCTCGGTACTGCAAAGTTGAGCGCCGTGCACGAAGAGGGCCTTGTAAAACTCACGTTCGCCCTCGTAAACGAGGCCCAGAAGAACTGGATAGCGGAAAAGCGTCTGCGGGATCTGGAAACCCGCTTCTGCAAGCTCCTGGACTGCACTTCGGTGCGCCTTGTGCCCGATGTGATCCCCCACGACGAGCAGGAAAAGAAAATCTACATGCCCGTAGAGAAGGCACAGGATTTGATGTCCCGCAACCCCGAGGTAAACGAACTTGTAAAAGACTTAGCACTTGATATAAAATGAAGCTCCACTGCGAAAACCTGGTCAAGAAATACGGCCTGCGCACCGTTGTAAAGGGTGTTTCGATGGAAGTCGAGCAAGGAGAGATAGTAGGCTTCCTCGGCCCCAACGGCGCCGGCAAGACAACCAGCTTCTATATGATAACCGGCCAGATAGTCCCCAACGAGGGCAAAGTGTTCCTGGACGACGAAGAGATTACCGGCCTCCCCATGTACAAGCGCGCCCAGAAGGGCGTAGGCTACCTGCCGCAGGACGCATCGGTCTTCCGCAAGATGAGCGTAGAAGACAACATCCTCAGCGTGATGGAAATCAAGGGCATCCCCCGCAAGGAGCGCCTCCAGAGGCTGGAAGACCTCATAGACGAATTCAACCTTTCCAAGGTGCGCAAATCCCTGGGCATACAGCTTTCCGGCGGTGAGCGCCGCCGCTGCGAGATTGCCCGGGCCCTGGCCATCGACCCCAAGTTCATCCTCCTCGACGAGCCCTTTGCGGGAGTCGACCCCATAGCCGTGGAAGACATCCAGTACATAATCGCCAAACTCAAATACAAGAACATCGGCGTAATCATAACAGACCACAACGTGGGCGAGACGCTCGCCATCACAGACCGCGCATACCTCCTGTACGAGGGCACCATCCTCCAGCAGGGAACCCCTGAATCCCTTGCGGCCGACGAAGACGTCCGCACCAAATACCTCGGCAGCGGCTTCGTGCTCAAGCGCTCGGTATCCGTTATCCGCGCGCAGCAGGAATACGAGGCCCGCCTGGCATCATCCGGCAATACCCAATAGCCTATGGAACCTATCAGAGGCAGAATATCCCAGATCATTGGCCCTGTCGTGGACGTCCATTTCGAGATCCCCGACAAAGAGGCCTCCGAAACCTCGCTTCCCCGCATCCACGACGCCCTCGAGGTGGCCAGACCAGACGGCCGCAAGCTCGTAATCGAGGTCCAGCAGCACCTCGGAGAAGAAACGGTGCGCTGCGTGGCAATGGACTCCACGGACGGTCTGCGCCGCGGCCAGGAGGTCACGGGCACCGGCAAGCCTATCGCAATGCCCGTGGGGGCCCAGATCCGCGGCCGCGTAATGAACGTAGTGGGGGAGAGCATAGACGGACTGTCGCCGCTCACATACGAGGGCGCCCTTCCCATCCATCGCGAGCCTCCCAAGTTCGAAGATCTCGCCACATCGCAGGAGGTGCTGTTTACCGGCATCAAGGTCATAGACCTGCTGGAGCCGTACCTCAAGGGAGGCAAGATCGGCCTCTTCGGCGGTGCGGGCGTGGGCAAGACGGTGCTCATCAAGGAACTCATCAACAACATCGCCAAGAAGCACAACGGATTCTCCGTGTTTGCAGGCGTGGGCGAGCGTACCCGAGAGGGCAACGACCTCCTGCGGGAGATGATAGAATCAGACGTCATCCGTTACGGCAGCGCCTTCAAGGAGTCTATGGAAAACGGCCTCTGGGACCTTTCCAAGATAGATCCGGAGGAGGTGCGCAAGTCGCAGGTAGCAATGGTCTTCGGGCAGATGAACGAGCCGCCGGGAGCCCGTAGCAGCGTGGCGCTGAGCGGTCTTACCCTGGCCGAATCGTTCCGAGACAGCCGCGAGCCCGACGCCCCGCACGACATCCTCTTCTTCATAGACAACATCTTCCGTTTTACGCAGGCAGGCTCCGAGGTGTCCGCACTGCTGGGCCGAATGCCGAGCGCCGTTGGATATCAGCCTACGCTTGCAACCGAGATGGGTGTGATGCAGGAGCGCATCACCTCCACCAAGAACGGCTCCATTACCTCCGTGCAGGCGGTTTACGTGCCGGCGGACGACCTTACGGACCCTGCCCCTGCAACCACCTTCTCCCACTTGGACGCCACCACGGTGCTCAGCCGCAAGATTACCTCGCTCGGTATCTATCCGGCCGTGGATCCGCTGGAGTCCACCTCCCGCATCCTGGATCCTAACATTGTGGGAGAGGAGCACTACCGCACCGCCCAGCGCGTCAAGCAGATCCTCCAGCGCAACAAGGAGCTGCAGGATATTATCGCCATCCTGGGTATGGACGAGCTTTCCGACGAAGACAAGACCACCGTCAACCGCGCCCGCCGCGTGCAGCGCTTCCTGTCTCAGCCCTTTGCCGTGGCGGAACAGTTTACCGGCGTGCCCGGCGTGATGGTGGAAATAGCAGATACCATTAAAGGCTTCAATATGATCCTTGACGGCGAGTGCGACGACCTGCCCGAACAGGCGTTCCTCAACGTCGGCACCATAGAAGAAGCCATTGAGAAAGGCAAGAAGATACTGGCAGCAGCACAATGATGCAAGAGAACTTCTCACTAAAGGTCCTGACCCCGGTCGGAACGGCCTTCGAGGGCACCGTGGAGGCGGTTTTCCTCCCCGGCGCCAAGGGCCGCTTCGAGATTCTGCCGGGGCACGCGCCCATCATTACCGCCCTCTCCGGGGGCAGTCTGATATGGCGCGCCGCCGGACGTGAGGAGTCTGTGCAGATACTTAACGGAGCCGCGATGCTCGCTGGAAACACCCTCACCGTATGCGCACAATTGGCTCAATAGCGGTAGCATTCCTGATGCTCCTTCTTCTGGCACCTGCAGTTCCGGCACGTGCCCAGGAAGAAGAGGATATAGATATGGAAGAGTACCTCTTCGGCCACATTTCGGATGCGTATGAGTGGCATATCCTTACCTGGAAGGGCGAGGAAGTGGCCATCCCGCTGCCTTGCATCGTGTTCAACCGGGGGCTGCAGGTATTCAGCAGCGCCAGGCTGCACCACGGGGCGGAGTACAAGGGCCTGCGCATCGCTGCAAAGGGAGAGAAAAACGAGGGCAAGATAGTGCGCGCCTCCGACGGCTCGCGCCCGTTCGATATTTCCATCACCAAAAACGTGCTGGGGCTCATGATAGACAGCATCATCCTGGTTGTGCTCATCCTTCTTTGCGCCCGCTGGTACCGCAGGCACGACGCCCTTAAAGAGGCCCCTCGCGGGCTTGCAGGGCTCATGGAGCCGCTTATCGTGATGATAGAGACGGACGTCATCAAAGACGCCGTGGGCCCGGAGTACCGCAAGTACTCGCCGTATCTGCTTACGGCCTTCTTCTTCATACTCATCAACAACCTGATGGGCATAGTGCCGTTCTTCCCGGGCGGCGCCAACATCACCGGCAACATTGCCGTAACCATGACGCTTGCGCTGTTTACCTTTGCGATGGTAAACATCTTCGGCAACAAGCACTACTGGAAAGACATACTCTGGCCGGACGTGCCCCTTTTCCTCAAGGCATTCCCAATAATGCCCATAATAGAGATAGTGGGCATGTTCACCAAGCCTTTCTCCCTGATGATAAGGCTTTTTGCCAATATGCTCGCAGGGCACATAATGCTTCTCAGCACCATCGCCCTCATTTTCCTCACCGCCAAGATGGGCCCGGTGCTCAACGGCTCGCTGAGCTTCGTGTCCGTGCTCTTCGGCATCTTCCTGGACTGCCTGGAGCTGCTCGTGGCGTTTATCCAGGCTTATGTCTTTACCATGCTGTCGTCGGTCTTCATAGGCCTGGCGCACCAGCACCCGGAATCTGAAACTCATTAAAATTCAACGTTATGATAGGAACACTTCTTCAAGCGGCAGTTCTTGCCAAGGTAGGTGGCGCAATAGGCGCCGGAATAGTTGCAATCGCGGCTGCCATAGGTATCGGCAAGCTGGCACAGTCCACTATGGAGGCCAGCGCCCGCCAGCCGGAAATCGCCGGAGGTATGCGTACAACTGCAATCATCATCGGCGCACTCATAGAGGGTGTCTGCCTCTTTGCCGTCATCGTCTGTCTGCTCGCCGTCCTTCTCAAGTAGCCAATGTCACTCATCACACCCGACATAGGGCTGCTGTTCTGGATGGTAATCATCTTTGGCGCGGTATTCTTTGTGCTCGCCAAATGGGGTTTCCCGCTGATTACCAGAATGGTAGAAAAGCGCTCCGACTACATCCGCGACTCCCTGGCAGAGGCCGAGAAGGCGCGCCTGAGCCTGGAGACTCTGTCCGCCGAGCAGCAGAAGCTCATAGAGCAGACGCGTGCAGAGCAGAGCCGCATCCTGGCCGAGGCCTCCCGTACCCGGGAAGAGATAGTGACCGGCGCCAAGGAAGAGGCCGCGGCGGAATCTGCCAAGATCCTTGGCAAGGCCCGGGAAGAGATAAAGGCAGAAAAGGAAGCCGCCCTGGCGGAAATCCGCTCCGAGGTATCGGCTCTTTCCGTAGCTGTGGCGGAGAAGATACTCCGCAAGGAGCTGTCGCCGGACGCAGAACAGCTTGCGCTCATCGACCGTCTTGCCGACGAAGCGTCAAAAGCACCTTTGAATTAACATGAACACAGGAGCCGTCACCAATCGTTACGCCAGGGCCTTGCTGCTGCTCACGCAGGAGTCTGGCCGCGGCGCGCAGGTATGCGCCCAGGTGATGGCCCTGCTCCGCGACCCTTCCGCCGTTCCGGCCCGGCTCGAGCCCGATTTGGGCCGATTCGTGGCCTTCCTGGTGCAGAAGGGCCGCAAAGATTACCTCCGCCGCATACTCCGCACTTACGTAGACCTGTATTGCGCGTCGGTAGGCATGAGTCACGTGGTGCTGACGTCGGCCGTTCCCTCGCCGGAGCTTGAAGACCGCGTGCGCACCGTGCTGGAATCGCGCCTGGGCCACAGCATCATGCTGGAGACGGAGGTGGACCCTGCCCTCATAGGCGGCTACCGGGTTGAGGTGGACGGCAAGATGCTCGACGCCTCCGTGCGCCGCCAGCTGCAGATACTCCGCAGGGAGTTTGTCGTTAAGAACAACAGAATAGTATGACACAAAGCAACATAAAAGCCAGCGAGATTTCGGATATCCTTCTCGAGCAGCTCAAGGGAGTGGATACTTCCCTCAAGTACGAAGAGGTCGGACGTGTGCTCACGGTGAGCGACGGTGTAGCCCGCATATACGGGCTCAACGGCGCCGAGGCCGGAGAACTGCTGGAATTCGACAGCGGAGTCAAAGCCGTGGTCATGAACCTGGAAGAAGACAACGTGGGCGCGGTCCTGCTGGGCAAGACAGACCTCGTAAAGGAGGATATGCGCGTGCGCAGGCTGGGCCGTATCGCCGGCATAGAAGTGGGCGAGGGCCTCGTGGGCAGGGTGGTAGACCCTATCGGCACGCCGCTTGACGGCCTCGGCCCCGTGCCGGGGGAGAAAATCCGTATGCCGCTCGAGCGCAAGGCCCCCGGTGTCATATTCCGCGAGCCCGTGCACGAGCCTCTGCAGACCGGCCTGAAGGCCATAGACTCAATGATTCCAATCGGCCGTGGCCAGCGTGAGCTCATAATCGGCGACCGCCAGACCGGCAAGACCGCAATAGCCATAGACACCATCATCAACCAGCGCGCGGGCTACCTTGCAGGAGATCCTGTGTACTGCATCTATGTTGCTGTGGGTCAGAAGGGTTCCACCGTAGCCTCCATAGTGCAGACGCTGCGCGAGAAGGGGGCGATGGACTATACCATCGTGGTTGCGGCAACCGCTGCGGATCCCGCTGCTATGCAGTACTATGCGCCGTTTGCCGGCGCCGCCATAGGCGAGTACTTCCGGGATACCGGCCGCCACGCCCTTGTTGTGTACGACGACCTCAGCAAGCAGGCCGTGGCCTACCGCGAGGTGTCCCTTATCCTCCGCCGCCCTTCCGGCCGCGAGGCCTACCCGGGCGATGTGTTCTACCTGCACTCCCGTCTGCTCGAGAGGGCTGCCAAGATAATCTCCCAGCAGGAGGTCGCAGAGCAGATGAACGACCTTCCCGAGCCCCTGCACGGCAAGGTGCGGGCCGGAGGTTCGCTCACCGCCCTTCCTATCATCGAAACCCAGGCGGGCGACGTTTCCGCATACATTCCAACCAATGTAATCTCCATCACCGACGGCCAGATATATCTGGAGAGCTCGCTTTTCAACGCCGGCTTCCGGCCTGCCGTCAACGTGGGTATTTCCGTGTCCCGTGTGGGCGGCGCGGCGCAGGTAAAGAGTATGAAGAAAGTGGCTGGTACGCTCAAGATAGACCAGGCGCAGTTCGAAGAGCTGGAGTCTTTCTCCAAGTTCTCTTCCGACCTGGACCGCGTTACAGCAATGGCCCTGGACAAAGGCCGCAAGAACAACCAGCTGCTCATCCAGCCTCAGTATTCGCCTATGCCGGTAGGGGAGCAGGTGGCCATACTGTACTGCGGCACCCATGCGCTGATGGCCGACGTTCAAGTGGCGCAAGTGCGTGAGTTCCAGCAGCTTTTCCTGGACAGGATGCGTGCCGCGCATAAGGGCATCCTGGACGAATTCGCCGCCGGCAAGGTTACTCCGGAGGCAGAGAAAACCATCCGCAGCGTTGCAAGCGAGGTATGTCTTCACTTAGGGAAGTAAAAGATCGCATCGGTTCGGTGCGCAGTACGCTGAAGATTACTTCGGCTATGAAGCTCGTGGCCTCGTCCAAGCTTCTTAAGGCGCAACGTGCCATAGAGAATCTCCGCCCCTACGCAGAAGCCCTCGATGCCATGGTCGCTGCAGCCTGCGGCTCCACTGCGCAGACTGTGCCTCAGGAAACCTCCGCTTCGCTTCGTCCCCCCCACAGCCTCTTCGAGTCTGCGGGTCCCCCCCATTCATGTGGCCATGGGCGGCCACAGTTTCCTGAGACACAGTCTGCCTCCGTTACGCCGCAGGCTGCCGCTCCTACCGTAGTCCTGGCATTCTCCAGCAACAGTTCCATGTGCGGGGCGTTCAATGCCAATGCGGTAAAGAAGGCGCTGGCGGTACTCAGGGGTATACAAGGGCCTGTGGAAGTGTGGTCTTTCGGGCGCAAGATGGCCGATGGCCTCCGCAAGGAGGGCTGGCCGGCGGCGCGGGACTATTCCTCCCTTGTAGGAAAGGCCGATTTTGATGCCGTCGCCGCCATAGCTGCAGAGCTGCGCCAGCTGCACGGTGCAGGCCGCATTGCAGGCGCGGTGCTGGTTTACAATCACTTTGTGAGCACCGGCCGCCAGGTGGTGGTGGAGGAGGACTTCTTCTCCGGCAGCGGGATGCCCGGTCAGGCCGGGCATGACGGAGAGATTGAAGACGATTACATCGTCGAGCCCACCAGAGCGGAGTTCCTGGAGGCGCTGGCGCCGCAAGTGTCTAATCTTAAGCTATTTGCAGCGTTGCTGGATTCAGTGGCATCTGAGCACGCTGCCCGAATGATAGCAATGCAGACGGCCACAGACAACGCACAGGACCTCCTTGCCGAGCTCACCCTCGAGTACAACAAGGGCCGTCAGCAGAAGATTACCTCGGAAATCCTGGATCTGGTTTCCGGAGAAGCCCAGAGCTAGAAAGCGTATCCAGCCCTGATCACAAAAGAATTGCCCGTGTTCCCGAAGGGGAGC
>JAFZXV010000097.1 GCA_017616595.1 Bacteroidales bacterium | reverse complement strand
GGATGTGGGAGGCCGAAGTGATGGGGAAGTTCCCCCGGGGGAAAAGGAGACCTTTCCCAAACAGGTAGCGGACCTTCCCCGCCAAGAATGGCGCAGAGGGATGTGAGAGGCCGAAGTGATGGGGAAGGTCCCCCGGGGGAAAAGGAGACCTTCCCCAAACGGGTGACAGACCTTCCCCAAACAGGTAGCGGACCTTCCGCGCCACCGCTTCGAAACGGCGCGAAATATTCTGTGCAAACGTTTGCAAAAGTCAAAAATTAAGCATATATTTGCACAGAATATAACACTCAGACAGCCGCAGATGACAGCCTCTCACAAACTGATAGCCTTGATATTGAGCACGTTAGCGCTCTACTCCTGCTCCACACAGAATAAAAGCGGCAGCTCCCTGTACCAGGGCCTCCCCTTCCAGATGAGAAACATAGCCTCTCCGGCCATTCCCGGGAGGACTGTAAGCCTGGCAGATTTCGGCGGCGTTCCGGACGGCGTAACCCTCAACACAGAGGCCTTCGCAAAGGCCATAGAGGCACTCAGCGCCAAGGGCGGCGGGCGCCTGCTGGTGCCGGACGGAATCTGGTTCACCGGCCCCATCGGTCTGCAAAGCCATATCGAGCTGCATCTTGCCCCCAACGCAATAATCGTCTTCTCCACAGACCAGGACCTCTATCCAATTATAGACACCAACTTCGAGGGACTTGACGTCCGCCGCTGTCTGTCCCCCATCCACGCAGAGGGTGCAACGGACGTAGCCATAACGGGTTCCGGCATCATCGACGGCAATGGCGATGCCTGGCGCGAGGTCAAACGCCGCAAAGTAGGAGACGACCAGTGGAAGGCCATCGTCAAGAAGGGCGGAGTGCTTGCCGACGACGGCAGCTCCTGGTTCCCGGACGAGGGCTACAAGAAGGCCCGCGCCACCGCCGGCACGCTGAACTATCCCGATCCGAGCCTGGACGAAAACGAAATCAAGACCTTCCTCCGCCCGGTGCTGGTGAGCCTGCGCGAGTGCGAGAGGGTGCTGCTGGAGGGCGTCACCTTCCAGAACTCCCCTGCCTGGAACATCCATCCTCTCTGGTGCAAAGACCTCACAATCAAAAATATAACAGTCCGCAACCCGCATTACTCTGCCAACGGGGACGGCATAGACATCGACGGATGCGACGGTGTACTCCTGTACGGATCTTCCTTTGACGTAGGAGACGACGCCATCTGCATCAAATCAGGCAAAGACGCCGACGGGCGCCGCCACGCCAAAGTCTGCCGCAACCTGATAATCTCGGATTGCACCGTCTACCACGGGCACGGCGGCTTTGTGATTGGCAGCGAGATGTCGGGCGGCGTAGAGAACATCCTCGTGCGCGACTGCCGATTCATCGGCACCGATGTGGGCCTGCGCTTCAAGAGCACCCGCGGCCGCGGAGGCCTGGTCAAGGACATCTGGTGCCGGAACATCTTGATGAAGGACATAGTCTCGTACGGCGTCATCTTCAATCTGTACTACGCCGGAGTGGCCGCGACGGACAAGGCCGATGACGCAGAGGCCGACCTCCAGCCTGTAGACGAGACCACCCCCGAATTCCGGGATATCCACTTCCAGGGCCTCACCTGCGTTGGCGCCAAGCAGGCCATCTACATAAACGGCCTGCCGGAGATGCCCGTGAGCGGCATAGACTTCAAAGACTGCTCCTTCTACGCCAAGAAGGGAGCGGAAACCCACTATTGTAAAGACGTCACCTTCAGCGGCGTACGCGTTAACGGCAAAGAATTATGAGAAAGCTTGCACCTTTAGCCCTTGCGGCATTATGGCTCATGCTGAGCTCCTTTACCATCCACCTGATGGGAGACAGCACAATGGCGGAAAAAGACCTCCCCAAAGCCGGCGCTGAGCGCGGCTGGGGGATGATGTTCCAGAACTACCTGGACGAGGGGGCCACCGTCGTGAACTACGCGCAGAACGGGCGCAGCACCAAGAGTTTCATAGACCTTGGCCTGTGGAGCAAGGTGCAGGATGCCGTGGAGCCTGGCGATTATGTTTTCATCCAGTTTGGCCATAACGACGCAAAGGAGTCCGACACGACCCGCTATGCAGCCCCCTGGGGCGCATACCAGGACAACCTGAGGCTCTTTGTAGACGGAGTCCGCGCCAAGGGGGGCACCCCCGTGCTTCTCACTCCCCTCGCCCGCCGCTGGTTCAAGGCGGAAGGCCTTGACCGCGGCTGCCACGGAGACTATCCCGCGGCGATGAAGGCAGTTGCAGCAGAGAAGGGCGTGACCCTGCTGGACGTTACCACCGCATCGCTGGACTGGCTTGAATCCCTCGGCGACGAGGCATCCCGCCAGTATTTCATGATCTCTACCGGCAAGGACGACAACACCCACACCGTTGCCAGCGGCGCCCGCAAGGTTACTGAAATGGTGTGCGGCCTCGTACGAGAGCAGATTCCCGAGATTGCCGTGCACCTTATCGCCCCTTACGATTTTGTGGTTTCCGCCAGCGGGCACGGAGACTTTACGACAGTACAGGAGGCCGTGGACGCCCTTCCCAACTACAGCCACAACGAGATTTCCACAGTCTACATCCGCAACGGCGTTTATAAGGAGTGCGTGAGCATCCCCCACACAAAGTTCCGCGTGCATTTCATAGGCGAGGATGCAGAAAGGACCATCATTACCAACGGCAATTACGCCAAGCGCTTCTGGCCCGGCCGAGACTTTAACGTGGGCACATCGGGCAGCGCAACCATCTATATCCACGCAAGTTACATCACCTTCGAGAACATCAGCTTTGAGAACAGCGCCGGCGAGGGCAAAGAGATAGGGCAGGCCGTCGCCGTGTTCACGGACGGAGATTTCCTGTTCTTCAGGAACTGCCGCTTCCTCGGCAACCAAGACACCCTCTACACCTACGGGCGCTATGGCAAGTTCGGGGGCATCAAGCGCAACTACTTCCTGGACTGCTACATAGAGGGCACCACGGACTTCATCTTCGGCACCAGCATAGCCTACTTCGAGAACTGCACCATCCACAGCAAGAAGAACAGCTACGTTACCGCCGCCTCCACCATCCAGGGGCAGAAATACGGCTACGTGTTCAAGGACTGCAGGCTGACTGCAGACCCGGGAATCACTAAGTGCTACCTGGGCCGCCCTTGGGGCGCATACGCCAAGACGGTCTTCATAGACTGCGAGCTTGGGGCGCATATCCTGCCCGAGGGCTGGCACGATTGGGAAAAGGAAGGAAAGCCGGACACCAAGAAGAATTCCTATTATGCCGAGTACGGCAGCACGGGGCCGGGAGCTGCCGGACCGCGCGTAAAGTGGGCGCACAAGCTGAAAGCCCGCCAGCTGAAGGACTACAGCTTTGAAAAAGTGATGTACCAGAGTAACGACGGCATTGTCTGGAACCCTTACGACAACAAATGAGACGATTGTTCATACTTGCAGCCATTGCCTTGACCGCCTGTTCGGCCAAGGCGCCGCTGTCTTTGGAGGTCGTCCGTTCCGAGATGGCCCGCAACCCGGAAGCATCTTACATCGATGGCCTCAACGGCAAACTTAAATGGAACTACACCACCGGTCTGGAGCTCAAAGCCTTCCTTGATGCCGCTTTTGCTTCCGGAGTCAGTTCTGCAGAGACCCAAAAGTCAAGCATATTAAGTTACGTTGACTCCTGGTATGACGCAATAATTAACGAAGACGGAACCATAGGCGCAAACTACAAGAAGAGCAACTACTCTACGGACCATATCTGCCCCGGAAAGACGCTGTTTACACTTTACGACCTCACCGGAAAGGAGAAGTATCGCAAGGCGATGGACAATCTGTACGCCCAGATACTGGAGCAGCCGCGCACACCGGAAGGCGGCTTCTGGCACAAGAAGGTATATCCTGACCAGATGTGGCTCGACGGGCTGTATATGGCCCAGCCGTTCTATGCCGAATACACCGCCCGCTACGTGCCGGACTCCCTTAAGGCCGCAAACTTTGCAGACATCGCCCATCAGTTCACGCTCGTGGCGGAACACACGTTCGACCCGGCGACGGGCCTCTACCGCCACGCCTGGGACTCCTCCCGCGAGATGTTCTGGTGCGACCCGTCCACCGGCCAGTCGGCCCACGCCTGGGGCCGTGCGCTCGGATGGTACGCAATGGCCATTGTGGACGTTCTCCCCTTCATCCCCGAGGGCACTCCGGGGCGCGACCGGATGATAGAGATCCTGCGCGGCATAGCCCGACAGCTCCCGCAGTACGCCGACCCAGCCACCGGAATGTGGTACCAGGTGCTCGACCGCCCCGGCCAGGATGGCAACTACGTAGAGGCGACCGCCAGCGCCATGTTCATCTACGCCATGCTCAAGGGCAGCCGCAACGGCTGGCTCGATTGCGCCGATTATGCAAGGAACTGCTACAGGCAGCTGCTCAAGACCTTCGTAACCCGCGACGGCGGCCTCGTGAACCTCAACCGCTGCTGCGAGGTGGCGGGCCTGGGCGGCAAGGAGAACCGCAGCGGCACCTACGACTACTACATCAACGAAAAGAT
Source organism: Bacteroidales bacterium (assembly GCA_017616595.1). Lineage (GTDB taxonomy): Bacteria > Bacteroidota > Bacteroidia > Bacteroidales > UBA932 > Cryptobacteroides. Next base: position 6,078 of record JAFZXV010000097.1, on the reverse strand, counting down.
ACGCAGCAACGACCCCAAGGGCATCGGACCCCTGGTCTGGGCTGCGCTGGAATACGAAAGGAAATGAAGAAACTGATCCTCATATTCTGCGGAATGTGCACCCTCGCCTGCGCATGCGGCGGCGAGAACGGTCCCGACACCCCGGCCCAGCCTGAGGCTCCCACCGGGCTGGTGCTCCACAGCGCGACGCAAACCTCGCTCACCTTCCAGTGGGCCCTGATGCAGAACGCCACCGGCTACAACTGGACACTCGCCCAGGGCGGCACGCGTGTGGCCGACGGCGCCGTCTCTTCCCGCAATGTTACCGTCTACGACCTCACTGCGGGCACCGCCTACAAATTCTCCGTCCGCAGCCTGGGCACCGAAGGATTCATGTCCGAGCCCGCCACCATCGAGGTCAGCACGGAAGCCGAGGAAGAAGTTCCCCCCACCCCAGTAGTGGATCCGCCCGTGGAAGGCAGCATAAAGTATGACGATTTCTGCATCCCTGCGGCAGAGGAAGACGGCACGCCCCGTGCGTTCCCGGGTGCCGACGGCGGCGGAATGTATGCAACCGGAGGCCGCGGGGGCAAGGTCATACATGTAACCAACCTCAACGATTCCGGAGCCGGGTCCCTGCGCGCCGCCATAAACGAGAAGGGCGCCCGCACCATAGTCTTTGACGTGGCCGGCCTGATAGAGCTGGGCAGCACCCTCGTCATCAAGAACGGCGACGTAACCATTGCCGGCCAGACCGCTCCGGGCGACGGCATCTGTCTCAAAAACTACACATTCCGCATCAACGCAAGCAATGTGATAGTGCGCTTCATCCGCTGCCGCATGGGCGACGAGAAGAAGACCGAGGACGACGCGATCCAGGTGATGGAGCACGACGACGACAGATTCACAAATATAATCATAGACCACTGCTCCGTGAGCTGGTGCACCGACGAGTGCGCCTCGTTCTACGGCATGAAAAACTTCACCTTCTCCTGGAACATAGTGTCCGAGAGCCTCCGCAATTCCATCCACAACAAGGGAGCGCACGGCTACGGCGGCATCTGGGGCGGCACCAACGCCACCTACCACCACAACCTGCTCGCCCACCACGACTCCCGTAACCCCCGCATAGACCACGATTACGTGTCTACCCAGAAAGGCCCCGTGAGCCTGGTGAACAACGTCATCTACAACTGGAGCGGCAACAGCTGTTACGGCGGAGAGAGCGCCAACGACAGGGGCGAATACAGAAAATACAACATAGTAAACAATTACTACAAGCCGGGCCCTGCATCCAAGGCTTCCAAGAAGATCTGGTTCCTGGATCCCATGACGTCCTGCAGCAACTGCGTAAAGGCAATGGGCACATCCACCATCGTTCCCGGACATTTCTATATGGACGGCAACTATATGGACGGCTACGCGGCCATGAGTGCAGACAACTGGACAGGCACTACAGCAAAAGAAGAGCTGATATCACAGATCAAGGCATCGGAGCCCTTCAGATACGCCTCCAACCCGTATAAATTGAGGATCCACACTGCGCAGGACGGCTATTCCGCCGTACTGGACTGCGCCGGAGCCAGCCTTGTGCGTGACAGGATAGACGAGCGCATTGCAAAGGAAACCAGGAACGGCAATTACACGTACACCGGCAGCAACGGCTCAAAGAACGGCCTCATCGACACCCAGGGCGACGTCGGCGGCTGGCCCGCATACAGGGCTTCCGAAGACCAGCTCGCGCTGGTTGCCGATTCCGACGGCGACGGCATGCCCGACTGGTTTGAAGAGGCCGCCGGGCTGGACAAGGCCAACGCGGCCGACGGCCCTGCAAAGGGCCTGGACGCAAGCGGCCGCTACACCAACCTGGAGATGTACCTGCATTACCTCGTAAAAGACATAATCTCAGCCCAGAACGTTACTGGAGAGTATACACAGTTATAAATCCACATACAAACAGTTTTAACCAAAAAATTTATGAACAATCCAGCAAAGAAACTCATTCTTGCGCTGCTTGGAATGGCTACGGCAGTCAGCCTGTCCGCACAGACCACGGTAAGTGGTATTGTGACGGACGAGAATGGCGAGCCCCTCATCGGGGCCGGCGTTCTCGTTGAGGGCACGTCCGTCGGAACCGTTACCGGCTTAGACGGAGATTATTCTCTCTCCGTCCCTGCCGACGCAGTGAACCTGGTGTTTTCGTTCATAGGACTCGCCGACCAGGTCGTTCCCATCTCAGGGCGCAGCCAAATCGACGTCGTGCTTGCAGCGGACAACACCATTCTCGATGAAGTAGTCGTGGTGGGTTATGCTACGGTCAAGCGCCGCGACCTGTTGGGCTCCGTGTCCTCGGTCGGCAGCGACAAACTTACCGAGCAGCCCGTCACAACCGTGAGCCAGGCGCTCACCGGCAAGATGGCCGGCGTGTCGGTAGTCACCACGGAAGGCGACCCTGACGCCGACATCAAGATCCGCGTGCGCGGCGGCGGCTCCATCACCCAGGACAGCTCTCCCCTTTACATAGTGGACGGCTTCCCCGTGGAGTCCATCAACGACATCCCGTCTTCCGAGATCCAGAGCATAGACGTGCTGAAGGATGCCTTCTCGACGGCAATCTACGGTAGCCGCGGCGCAAACGGCGTCGTTATCGTAACCACCAAGAGCGCCGACAAGGGGCAGAAGATCTCCGTCAAGTTCAACACATATTACGGACTCAAGACTATGGCCAACAAAGACGCCATAGTGGCGATGGACGTAGAGAACTTTGTCAAGTTCCAGTACGAGCTCGGACTCATCAGGGACAACCTCAGCTCCTACTACAACCCGTACTTCGGCACCTTCGGCGACATCGACCTCTACAAGAACGTCAAGGGCAACAACTGGGTTGACGCCGTATTCGGCAACACCGGCAACAACTTCTCCGCAGACCTTTCCGTCTCCGGCAGCGGCGAGACCGGCAACTGGACCGTAGGCTACGCCCACCTTGGCGACCAGGCCATCATGGCCGGCTCCAACTACACCCGGGACAACCTCAACTTCAAGGGCAACTTCAAAACCGGCAAAACAACCAGCATCGACGCCAATGTCCGCTGGAGCCGCGTCAACGTGAGGGGCTCGGGCGCCAACGGCATCAACGACACCGGCACCACCTCCGGCAACGGACGTCTCAAGCACGCCGTCTCCTACGCTCCCATCGCACTCGCATCGGCCCTGGCCGGCATAGACGAAGAACAGGACTATGGCGACAACGCCCCGCCGCTCCTTTCCGTGGCCGACAACGACAGCCGCCGCATCCGCACCACCCTAAACGTGAATGCCGCATTCAACTGGGAGATAGTCAAGAACCTCAGACTCAAGGTCGAAGGCGGCCTGGAGAACTACAACCAGACCGACGACCGCTTCTACGGCCTCACCACTTACTACGTGGCCAACAACTCCACCGTCAAGAATACCCCGTCCAACCAGCGCAAGGACGCATACCGCACCAGGTATCGCAACACCAACACGCTCAATTACGACTTCAGCGGCATTCTGGGCAGCGACCACAACCTTACCGCCCTCCTCGGCGAGGAAATGACCATCACGGAGAGCAACGCCCTTACCATGATGGTTGACGGCCTCCCTACCTTCTATGATGCACAGATGGCCTGGAACTTCATGTCTTCCGGTACTCCCGCATCCACCAACAACTATTACAACCCCGACGACAAGCTGCTTTCCTTCTTCGGAAGGGTCAACTACGACTACAAGCACCGCTACTCCATCGGCACCACGCTCCGCGCCGACGGCAGCTCCAAGTTCGCCCGCGGCAACCGCTGGGGCTTCTTCCCTTCCGCCGCAGCATCCTGGACCGTGTCCAACGAGGACTTCATGAGCTCCGCAAGGGGTTGGCTGGACCAGCTCAAGCTGCGCTACAGCTTCGGTACCGCAGGTAACAACAACATCCCCTCGGGGCAGATAGTCAAGCAGTACTCCTCCACCGTCACCACCTGGCTCAGCCAGGCGGGCAATTACTGGATGGCCGGCAAGATAATGAACAATCCCGACCTCACCTGGGAGACTTCCTACACCCACAACATCGGCCTCGACTTCAGCCTCTGGCAGAGTAGGCTGAGCGGCTCCGTGGAGGTCTATCAGAACGACACCAAGGACCTGCTCATCAACTTCCCCATCACGGGCTCAGGTTACGACAGCCAGTACCGCAACCTCGGTTCCACCCGCAACCGCGGCGTCGAGCTCACCCTCAACGCCCCCATCGTGCAGAAGAAAGACTTCTCCATCAACATTGCAGGCAACATCGCCTACAACAAGAACGTGGTAACGGACCTCGGCGGGCTCGAGAGCATCACCGCACAGTCTTACTGGGCTTCCACGGAAATCGGCAACGACTACATAGTGGAGGTGGGTCAGCCCATGGGCAACATGTACGGCTTCGTCTCTGACGGCATGTACACAGTGGACGATTTCACATGGAACGGCTCCAAGTGGGTCCTCAACGAGGGCGTGGTGGACTGCTCCAGCATACTCGGCGCGCAGTATATGATGCCGGGCGCACCCAAATATAAAGACATCGCCGAGAACGTGCCCGTGTATGACGAGGAGGGCAACCTCACCGGCTACACGACCGACGGCAAGGTGACTGTGGCGGACCGCACCATCATCGGCAACGCCAGCCCAGACTTCACGGGCGGCTTCTCGCTGAGCGGCTATGTGAAGGGCTTCGACTTCAGCACCAACTTCAACTTCATGATCGGCAACCAGGTGTACAACGCCAACAAGATTGAATTCACCAGCTCCCGCAAGTTCTACAACCGTAACTTGCTGAATATGATGGACGTAGATAAGCGTTGGACAAACGTCGACTGGGAGACCGGCGAGCTCATCACCGACCCCGACGCCCTCAAGGCGGCCAACGCCGGCAAGACCATGTGGTCTCCTTTCGTCGGCCAGGCAATCTTCTCCGACTGGGCTGTGGAGGATGCATCCTTCCTGCGCCTGCAGAGCGCGACCATCGGTTACACCCTGCCTGAGACCCTCACCCAGAAGGTCCACCTGCGCAAGGTCAGACTCTACGTGACCGGCACCAACCTGCTGTGCCTCACCAACTACAGCGGATACGACCCCGAGGTCGACACCCGTCGCGCCACCCCGCTTACCCCGGCAGTGGACTATTCCGCCTATCCCAAGAGCATCGGCTTCGTGGCCGGCCTCAACCTCACCTTCTAATCTGACGTGCATATGAAAAAGATAGTTTACATCCTTTCCGTTGCGCTCGTCGCACTCTGTGCCTGGTCCTGCGAGGAGTTCCTCGACAGCGAATCCCCCTCGGCATTCGACGCCAAGACCGTCTACAGCAACTACGGCCTTGCGGAGGGCACCATCTACGGCATCACCGAGGCATTCTGCGAAGTCAACTCCTACCGCGGACGCTTCCTTCCCTGGTACGGTTTCAACACCGATGTGGAGTGGTACAACACCCACAAGCCCGGCGACGGCAAGTCCGACATCGCAGCATACAACTGCCAGCCCAACAACAGCCAGCTCAATCTCTCCAACGGCCCGTTCCCTCTTATGTATATGGGAATCGAGCGCGCCAACCTCGTAATCGAAGGCCTGCGCGAATACGGCAACGTAGAGGAGAACGCCGATATGGCATTCCTGCTCGGCGAGGCCCTTACCCTGCGTGCGATGATCTACTACGACCTCATCAAGGCTTGGGGTGACGTTCCCGCCCGCTTCGAGTCCATCACCTCCGAGACCATCTACGCCAAGAAGGCCAGCCGCGACGTCATCTTCAAACAGATCCTTGCCGACCTCGACGAGGCCATACCCAACCTGCCCTATCCCGGCGCTACAGCCGCCACTTCCCGCACCGACCGCGTGAACAAGGTGTTCGCGGAAGGCCTGTACGCCCGCATCGCCCTTGCGGCATCGGGCTACGCCATCCGTCCCGACGACGGCCAGATCGGCACCGGCGACCTGGGAACCGTGCGTCTCTCCAACGACCCTGAGCTCGCAAAGGACGTGCTTTATCCCAAGGCCCTTGCATATCTGCAGGACGCCGTAGGCAAGGCATCCCTGGAGAGCGACTACCGCGCT
>JAFZXV010000096.1 GCA_017616595.1 Bacteroidales bacterium | reverse complement strand
TAAGGCGACACATCGCTTCCCCCGCCGGCGAGGCCGAGGCGCAGCGGAGCTTTGCTTCTTATTATCATCTTCCTTTGTATAAATAACCGTGTTTTCTTCTCCAGAAGTACTGCCAGGTCATGAAGAACGGCATGGCGATCACCTCTCCCGGGAAATAGCGCAGGAATCGCAGCGCGCGGGACAGCTTGCGCTTGGAATGCCCTGCGATGCTCTCCCCTTTCTTATGGGCGTTGCGAGGGTCGAAGCGCCCGAAGTTTCCGGACATCAGTATCTCTTCCAGCAGGAAAGCGCCAAGGCGGGCATCCGGCTTTGCGAGCATCACAGTTGCGTCTATATCAAAGACTTCCTTCAACACGTGCATTATTCCGGCTGCAAAACCCATCAGGCCCAGCCCCTTGAGGTCTTCCACCACAGCAGCCCTTTCATCGGCAGACAAGGCCTTGAGAACATAGTAATAATCAAGCAGTTGCCGCAGACCTACGCCCTCGTCCAGGAAGTGCCTGTAAATATGGATAAGCATATATACGGCATCGAAGCGGAGAGTCGGCACGCAGAAACCGAGCTCAGGGTCGACATTGCCGAACTGGGCGTCCGCCGTCTGGGCGAAATACCTCTGAAGCTTTCGGTTGCGCAGAGGCGCGTTCATCCAGGTGGGGGTGAAATGCACCTCGGTGCTTATTCCCTTGAGCATCTGCACGTCGCAATGGTGGTACACCACTTTCTTTACCGGAAAGCGCTCGCGCAGGAAGTCCACGACCCGCTGACGTTCGCCTTCTATCCAGATGTCTATGTCGCCGCACTGGCGGAGCTCCGGATTTGGATAAAGGGCCGCCGCGGCCTGCCCTTTGAGTATGCAGGAGCGGAATCCGTTGGCCAGGAAACGCTCGTGCAGGTGCTTGCAGGCGGCTTTGTGGCCTGCATTCTTCTGCTGAACCTTCTCGGCCACCATCGCCCAGCGGGAATAGACGCCAAGCGGAACCTCAACCTCGTCGTGCAACTTATCTATGAGAGGGAACGTGATAGCCAGCAGGTTATGCTGCCCGACTACGGTCAGCAGGTCGTTCCACTCTTCCCTGCTCTGCGGAATGGAGGTGAACGTTTCCCTGGCCCCGATGGCCACCTGTATCAGCTCAAAGAAGGGATTCATGTCAATATGCCTGTTTGTCGCCACCCAGGATCTGGGCAACCGTCATAAAGAATATCTTGACGTCCAGGGTCAGCGACCAGTGCTCGATGTACCATATGTCGTGGCGCACGCGGTCCGCCATCTCCTCTGTGGTCTTGGTCTCGCCGCGGCAGCCGTTCACCTGTGCCCAGCCGGTAAGCCCGGGCTTGACCATATGGCGCACGAGGTATTCGTCCACCAGTTTGGTGTACACCTCGGTATGCAGTTCCATATGCGGACGCGGTCCGATGAGGGACATATCGCCCCGGAAGACGTTTATCATCTGCGGCAGCTCGTCTATGCTGGTGCGGCGCAGGAAATCGCCGAACTTGGTTTTGCGGGGATCGTCCGCCGTAGCCTGAAGCTTGTCGGCATCGGCATTGACCTTCATAGACCGGAACTTGAGCATGGTGAACGGGCGCCCCTTGTAACCCGTACGCTTCTGGCGGAACAGGATGGGGCCTGGGGACGATATGGACGTGCCGATGGCCACGAAGCACCAGATGATGGGGTATAGCGTCACCAGGAATATGGCGCTGACTATTATGTCGAACGCGCGCTTGACCGCCGCATTGAGCGGATTGGCCAGAGGCTCTTCGCGGAGCTTGATGACCGTCATCGGGCCGAGCTCGCTGAAAGTCATGGAACGGTGCAGGTAGCCGTCCATGTTGGGCACATAGTAGAAATCGATGAACAGATTCTCGCAGCTGCGGATGATGCTGTTGACCATCTCTGTTTTGAGTGCCGGGTTGATGCTGCAGTAGAGTTGATGGACCTTGTTGTTACGGATGTAATCCTCAATAGCGTCCAGGTCTTCTCCGAATGTGGCAACAACCTTATAATCAGCAAATTCCCCGTCCTTCTGAAGGATTTCTGCAAGACGCACGGCATTCTCGTTGCCCCCGACTATGACGGCGTGGATCTTATTGCGGCCGTTCTTTCTGGCAACGAGTACGGCGGCACGGAAAAGAAGATGCCAGATACTGATGATGCCAAAAGCCAGGGCCCCCTCATAAAACAGGAAATGGCCCGCAAAACTGTGGAACAGTATGTTTATGGACGCGGCAAGGATGCTTATGGTGATAAAACATTGGATAAAGCTGCGAACAATCACGGACTTCCAGTTGGCCCCCCTGGCATAGAACCTCACAGGAACGAGCACCATAGCGATGATGAACCCCACCACAAGGAAATACAGCGAGCGGGGGCGCGTCAGCACCAGGTCCACCGGATCGGTAAACGTAAAGACCTTCAGCAGCCACTCGAAGATGCCTATATGGATTGCCAGATCCACCAGCATCACCGGCACGCTATAGTAAAGGAACTCCTTGATATTAAATGTCTTGAGATTCATATTAGTTTTCTTCTTTCAAATTCTCCGTGCTCTGATTCCATATAATGCCACTATCACGAAACAGACCAGCGGCAGCAAATAACTGACGTTGACTGCAGGATGGCCGGCAATAATGCCGCAATCGATTATGGCGCCCTGCAGCGGCGGCATAAGGGCGCCGCCTACTATGGCCATAACCAGGAAAGCCGCGCCCAACGAAGCGTCCTCCGCAGAGACCTTCTCCAGGGCCGTACCGTATATGGTCGGGAACATCAGACTCATAAACAGGCTGATTCCTACAAGACACCACAGGCCGGGTATCCCCACCATCACGATTGCGCCCAGCGAACACAAGGCGGCACCGACGCCGAACAGGGTAAGCAGCTTGCGGCCGTCGATATATTTCATAATGAAGGTAGAAAGGAACCTTCCCGCCAGGAACAGGCACATCGCCAGTATATTATAGTTCTGGGCGGTGGCCTTGTTGATGCCCAGATTGTCTGCGTACTGGATTATGAATGTCCACACCATAATCTGCGCCGCCACATAGAACATCTGGGCCAGAACGCCCTCTCTGTATATCTTGTTGTGCCAGAGACGGCCGAGGGTTTGAGATGCCCGATCAGGTCGGGCATGACGGGAGGCGTCATCGTCGGCCTGACGAGGGCCGTCATTGCCGGCCTGACGGGAGGAGTCATCGCCTGCCTGACGAGGGCCGTCATTGCCGGCTTGACCGGCAATCCCTGCCTGCGGCACCTTGACCAACGCTATAACCGCAAACATCACCAGCACCACAAGCCCCAGTGCCACATACGGGTTGCGGATAACCGCCAGGTCGTGCACCCGGATATCAGCCTTCTCCGCCTCGCTCAGCATCGGGAACAAGATGTTCCCAGCGGCATCGCGCCTGTCCGATATCAAGCCGGGCAGAACAATCATCGAGGCCACGGCCATACCGCTCAGGCTTCCTACTGGATTGAACGCCTGAGCAAGGTTCAGGCGCCTTGTGGCATTCTCTTTTGCCCCGAGGCTGAGGATGAAAGGATTCGCCGTCGTTTCCAGGAAAGCCAGCCCGAAAGTCAGGATATACAGGCTGAAGCAGAAGAACGTGAAACTCTGCCTGGCCGCTGCGGGAATGAACAGGAACGCACCAACCGCATAAAGCGCCAACCCAAGCAGAATACCTTTTTTATAGCTATAGCGTCTGATGAACAGTGCCGCCGGAACAGCCATAGTAGCATAGCCTCCGTAAAACGCAAACTGAATCAAGCTGGCCTTGGAAGCAGGAAGCTCCATAAGCGTCTGGAACGCCGCCACCATAGGGTTGGTGATATCGTTCGCGAATCCCCACAGTGCAAACAGCACCGTGACGACTATGAATGGCAGAAGATATTTGCGCTCTACAAGCCTCATAATCCGGCCCTCCTGATTGTCAGCATTATGGCTTCCGGGTTGGCTTTGCAGAATGCGGCCGCGTCTTCAACCACGCAGGCCAGGTATCCCCCGCCGCCGGCTCCTGGCATCTTGTAAGCCAGAACCTTATCCTTATAAGCATCGATATAGCCCTGTACGCAGCCTTGAACCATAGCCGGGAACATCGCCACCTGGGCATAGAAGCTGTCCCGATATGCCTCGGCAAAGACCTTGAGGTCGCGGCTCAAGATAGCCGCCCAGCAACGGTCGGCTGCATCGGCAAGGGCGCGGACCTTCGGCTCTGTGATATCCTTACCCTCTACGACGCTGCATCCGGGGCGGCGCGGCTCCATGGGGATCATCACCAGATGGCCTTCCAGCCAACTCAGGATAGCTTCATCCCCGCAGGTCTCTATCTTCTCCGGCCAGAAACGGTTGTTGTACCAGTGCCGGCAAAGGCCGGGCATGCAGATGCCGATGGAATCCTGCGCGCCTGAGATGATGCCGTCGCTGCGCTCGGGGTCGTTCTCGAAGCAGAACACCAGCTTGGCCAGCATTTCCGGATCCATATTCGGGAGCTGATAAGGCCAGATGCGCCGGATCATATTCCTGGTCGATGTGGACAGGCCACAGCGCTCCCGCACTTCAAAAGTAGGTTCCAGGGAGATGGTGATGGCCCAGCCGGGGGCGTAGCAGGAGACATAGGGCTGGTCTATCCACGTTCCGGCGAGGTCGAGCCTGGTGGGAATGCGGCTCCCGGTTTTCTTGAGTTCCGTGCTGCTTCGGGCCTCCAGGCCGGCGGACGGGACGCGCTTGAGCACCACGTACTCGATGCCCCGCTCCTCGCAGAGCTTCCGCTTGTCTTCGTTGCTGCCGTCTTCGTTTACGACGAACACATCGGGCTTTACGATATCAAGCGTAGGCACGAAATCCAAGATCCCGCTGCCCGTGTTGATGAATGCATCTTTGACGTAACGGATGCTTTTGACCATAAACAGGCGCTCCTGCTCGCTGTAGACCGTTTTGTGATGCTTGTAGCCCTCGATGGTCTTGTCGCTGCCTATGCCGACGTACAGGTCGCCATACCCGGCCGCCTGGCGGAAAAACTCCACGTGGCCGCTGTGAAGCAGGTCGTAACAACCGGAAACGAAGACTTTTTTTGCCATCACCGTTCGGCCCTGACGGGATTACTCAGGAAATCCTGATACGCCAGGCGTATGCCATCCTCCAGCTCAGTCTTATAGGTCCAGCCCAGCGCCGTGGCCTTGCTCACGTCGAGCAGCTTCCGTGGCGTACCGTTAGGACGCGTGGTATCCCATTCGATGCGTCCAGTGTACCCCACGACCTTTGCGACCAGCTCGGTCAGAGCCTTGATTGTCAACTCCTTGCCAGTGCCGGCATTGACGGTCTCGTTGCCGCTGTAGTTATTCATCAGGAACACGCAAAGGTTGGCCAGATCGTCCACATACAGGAACTCGCGCAGCGGGCTGCCGTCGCCCCAGCAAGTTACGGACTCGGCGCCGGACTCCTTGGCCTCGTGGAATCGGCGGATGAGCGCCGGCAGCACGTGGCTGTGCTCGGGGTGGTAATTGTCGTTGGGGCCATACAGATTGGTGGGCATCACCGAGATATAATCGGTGCCGTACTGCCGATTGAGGAATTCGCAGTACTTGAGGCCGCTGATTTTGGCCAGAGCGTATGCCTCGTTTGTCTTCTCAAGCGCTCCTGTAAGCAGGCAGCTTTCCGGCATAGGCTGAGGCGCAAGACGCGGATAGATGCACGACGACCCCAGAAACTCCAGCTTCTTGCAACCATTCTTCCAGGCCGCGTGGATGACGTTCATCTCCAAGATCATATTGTCGTACATAAAGTCCGCTAGCGCATTCTGGTTGGCAACTATACCGCCAACCTTGGCCGCAGCAAGGAACACATACTCGGGCTTCTCTGCCTCGAAGAACGCCTCCACATCGGCCTGACGGGTAAGATCCAGCTCCTTGTGCGTACGGGTGACTATGTTCTCATATCCCTGACGCTTCAGTTCCCGCACGATGGCGCTCCCCACCATCCCGCGGTGTCCTGCTACGTATATCTTACTGGTCTTTTCCATTATTCATCCATATGCTCCCGAAGGTACAGTTTCTTAACCTTCTTCATATCGTGCTGAACCATAATGCGGACGAGTTCTTCGAAAGACGTTTTCTGTGGGTTCCAGCCGAGTACGCTCTTTGCCTTTGTGGGGTCGCCGAGCAGCTGTTCGACCTCCGCCGGGCGGAAGTATTTGGGGTCGACCTCGACGAGCACCTTGCCGGTCTTGTCGTCGATGCCCTTCTCATTCACGCCATCTCCTTCCCAGCGGAGCTCTATGCCGGCCTCCCTGAAGGCCAGGGTGCAGAACTCGCGCACAGAATGGTACTGCCCGGTTGCCACCACGTAATCGTCGGGCTTATCCTGCTGGAGGATCAGCCACATACATTCAACGTAGTCTTTGGCATAGCCCCAGTCGCGCAGGGCGTTCAGGTTGCCCAGATACAGCTTGTCCTGGAATCCCTGGGCTATGCGGGCAGCGGCAAGCGTTATCTTGCGGGTAACGAAATTCTCTCCGCGCCGCTCGCTCTCGTGATTGAAGAGTATGCCGTTGCAGCAGTACATCCCGTAGCTCTCTCGGTAGTTCTTCATTATCCAATAGCCGTATAGCTTTGCAACGCCGTACGGGCTGCGGGGGTAGAAAGGAGTCGTCTCCCTCTGGGGCACTTCCTGCACCAGGCCGAACAGCTCGGACGTGGATGCCTGATATATGCGGCAAGTCTCAGCCAGGCCAGCGATGCGCACCGCCTCAAGCAGGCGCAGGACGCCGTTGGCATCGGTATCCGCCGTAAACTCCGGCACGTCAAAACTGACCTTCACGTGGCTCTGCGCCGCCAGGTTATATATCTCGTCCGGCTTGACCTCGGTGATGATGCGGATGAGGGATGCACTGTCTGTCATATCGCCCCAATGGAGTATGACCAGCGGTTTCTTTTTCATGTCGCGGACCCATTCGTCGAGATACAGATGCTCGATGCGTCCTGTGTTAAAAGAAGAACAGCGCCGGACTATGCCGTGAACTTCATATCCTTTCTCCAGCAGGAATTCGGCAAGGAAAGAACCGTCCTGGCCCGTGATGCCTGTGATAAGTGCTCTTTTCATTATCTGTTATGCGTTTAAACTCTTGACGTACGTTCTCTCTTTCCTTATCATCGAGGGAAGCGAAACTATGAATCTCCAATATCTTGGGATATTCTTTTTGGGCTGTTCAAATGCGCGATACAGCCATTCCAGGCGCAGTTTAAGCATCCACCCGGGCGCGCGCTTGACTTCTCCGACTCCGGCATTGAAGTTGAATATCGCACCGAATCCGAACATCACGCCACGCTTGAGATACGGCTGAAGCCTGGACATGAATATCTCTTGCTTGGGAGCCCCGAGAGACACCCATATGATATCCGGGGCATCTGCATTTATCATATCCGCAATCTCCTGGTAATCAAAACCATCCACAGTGGCAAACGGCAGGGTCTCAAAGCGCATGTCCTGAATCTTGGGATCCATGCCGGTCAAATTGGCCTTGAGGCCGGCCAGGACTTCACGGGTATTGCCAAGGAAGAACTGACGGAATCTGCACATCTTGATGTATTTGATGAAAATATCTGCACCTATATAGCTCTCCAGATGACGCTTATGGAGACGTGAGAAAATCTTTGCCAGGACAGATCCGTCACAATTGTTGACCAGCGCTCCGTTCAGGACCTCCCTGAACAACGGGTCGCGCCAGGCGCACGTAAGGTTGTTGCTTTCCACCGAGCACACATAGCCCGGACGTCCTTCTGATATGGCATCAAAAACGGTCTGATCCAGCTTGTCTTTGTCGAACTCCAAGCGGACTCCGAAATACAATTCTTCTTTCATTACTTTTTCATTGCAGCCTTGATCCACTCATACTGCTGACGAAGGCCATCTTCAAGATTCACCCTTGGCGCCCAGCCCAGAATTCGTTTTGCCTTGGAATAATCTGCAGAACGCGCCTTATCCCCTTCCGGCTTGCTGGTATCATAGAACGGAACGATGTCTTTCCCAGAAATCTTTATTACGGTTTCTGCTATCTGGCGGATACTGGTACACTCCGAAGGTCCTATCTGAATCCATCCGTGCCCCCATCCTTTTTCCAGGGCCAGGACCAAGGCCTCAACGACATCGTCTACGTGAATGAACGCACGCCCCTGCCGGCCGCTTCCCCATACGATGAATTCTTCTTCCGGATAGTTGATTGCTTTGCGGATCAATGCAGGGATGACCTGACTGCGGGCGCCATAATCGCACGGGGCTCCATAGACATTATGGAATTGCAAGGTGCAGCAAGGGATGCCGGTTTCTTTCTCAAGGAAACCGATTTCCAATTGCCCCATTAGCTTGCTCCATCCATATGCCGATTCCGGTAATGCGGGAAAGAGTTCTTCTTCCTTCAAAGGAATTACATCAAGGCTATTCTGACGCGTAAGAGGATAGCTGCAAGCAGTACCCACATAAATCAAGCCCTTGATGCGTTCTTTCCCGGCTTTCCTGACCGAGTGGAAGAGGTTGGTGTTGATCAGATTGTTAAGCCGGAACAGGTC
>JAFZXV010000095.1 GCA_017616595.1 Bacteroidales bacterium | reverse complement strand
TGGCAGCACGTAGCCACCGTAAGCCTTGAGCATTGCGGGGAACACTATGCAGTGGAAGACTATGTTGTCTTTGCCTATGAAGTGCACCAGGCGCGTGTCCTCACTCTTCCACCACTGCTCCTAGCTCTGCGGCAGGAGCTCGCGTGTGTTGGATATATAGCCGATGGGGGCGTCGAACCAGACGTAGAGCACTTTGCCCTCTGCGCCCTCGACGGGCACGGGAACGCCCCAGTCAAGGTCTCTGGTAACGGCACGGGGCTGCAGGCCTCCGTCCAGCCAGCTCTTTACCTGGCCGTACACGTTGGTGCGCCATTCCTTGTGGCCATCGAGTATCCACTCGCGCAGCCACTGCTCGTAGTCTTGCAGCGGAAGGTACCAGTGGGTGGTCTTTTTCTTGATGGGGGCGGCGCCGCTGAGCTTGGAACGAGGGTCTATCAGCTCCTCGGGGCTGAGTGTGCTGCCGCATTTCTCGCACTGGTCGCCATAGGCTCCGGGATTGCCGCATTTGGGGCAAGTGCCCACTATGTAGCGGTCTGCAAGGAATGTCTTGGCCTCGGGGTCGTAGTACTGCTCGCTCTCGCGCGTGGTGAACTTGCCTTCATCGTACATCTTGCGGAAGAACTCGGATGCGCCTTCTGCGTGTACCGCGGAAGACGTGCGTCCGTAGATGTCGAAGTTGATTCCCAGGCCGGTGAAAGAATCCTTGATTACCTTGTGGTAGCGGTCTACTATGTCCTGCGGGGTGCATCCCTGCTCGCGGGCCTTGATGGTGATGGGCACGCCGTGCTCGTCTGAGCCGCACACGTACAGGACGTCGCGGCCCCTCATGCGGAGGTAGCGGACATAAATGTCTGCGGGTACATATACGCCAGCCAGATGGCCGATGTGCACGGGGCCGTTGGCATACGGCAGCGCACAGGTTACGAGAGTTCGTTTTGTATTCATTGCTTATCTGTTTTTTCTCTTCCGATTTTCTGGTTGATGCGCCTCTGGGCGGCCTGCAGCTTGAGCATCTCCTGCATCAGGGGCAGCTGCTCCTGGGGCGATGCCGACGCGAGCGAGCGGCGAATGGCGTCTATCCTGTCTTGCACGCGACGCTCGGCGTACACCATGATTGCCTTGGGCACGCCTGTCACGAGGAAGGTGGTGCGGCTGGTGAGCGCGGCCTCGAACGCTCCCACCGTGAGCTGGTACTTCTCCGTAGAGAAACTGGCGGCAAGCGCAGCGAGCGTGCGGTCTGCTCCGTCGAGCATCGATTTTACAATGGCCTCCTGGCCGAGGCCGCTGTCGTACAGCTGCATATATGCGTCGTAAAGCTTGCGGTATGCTGAGTTGGCAAAGACGGTGCCATCGTCTTCGAGCGCCTCGCGTATGAACTGGGCGACAGTCGGTTTGTCATCCTCGGAGCCGGAGTAGTAGGGGGAGTCGGTTTCGAAGTCTAGTTGTTCGGAGCCGTAGGTGAGGAGGAAGTAGAGGAGGTCGCGCTCGGCCGGCGCCAGGGTGCGGTTCTCGATTAAGGATACTCCGAAATCCACTCCCGGAGTGTCTCCTCCGTAGTCCCAAGAATTGGTTGAAGGGACTCCGGAGGAGACACTCCTCACGCTGATTCCGGAAGAAACGTCATTACCAGATATGCCGTCATTCCCGGCCTGACCGGGAATCTGCTGGCCGGTGCGGCGCTGGCGGTCGCGGAGGACGTCTTCCTGCATCTTTTTGCGGACGCGGGTGATGCGGTCGAAGAGGATGCCTTGCTCTATATTGAAGCGGAGGGAGACGGTTTCTACATACACGGAGCGCTTTACGGCATCTGGGATCTGGGCGATGGTGTCTGCTATGTCGTTGATGAGCTCGGCCTTCTTGAGGGGGTCGGAGCCGGCCTCGGAGAGGAGCAGGTCGGTCTTGAATTCGATGAAGTCGCGCTCGCCGGCGGCGATGTAGTCCTGCACCTCCTGCAGGGTGTGCTTGCGGCCGAATGAGTCGGGGTCTTCCCCTTCCGGCAGGAGGACGATCTTGACGTTGAGGCCCTCCTGGAGCACGAGGCCGAGGCCGCGCAGCGCGGCGTGGATGCCGGCGCTGTCTCCGTCGTACATTATGGTTACGTTCTCCGTAAACTTGTGGATGAGGCGTATCTGCTCCACCGTGAGCGAGGTGCCGAGCGAGGCCACCACGTTGGTGATGCCGAGCTGGTGCAGGGTGACCATATCAACGTTGCCCTCAACCAGAATGCATTTGCCGCTGCGGGCTATTTCCGCCTTGGCAAACCATATGCCCAGCAGTTGGCGGCTTTTGACGTAAATCTCTGTCTCGGGGGAATTTACGTATTTGGCGGGATTGTCTGCGTGGAGGGTACGGCCGCTGAAAGCGAGCACCCGTCCACTGACGGAGTGGATGGGGAACATCACCCTTTCCCGGAATTTGTCCACCACCGTGCCGTCTTCCCTTTGCACGGCAAGGCCGGCGGCAATCAGGTATTCCAGCTTGTAGCCGGCTTCTTTTGCAGCATCTATTAGGGCAGTGCGGCCGGACGGGGCCCAGCCGAGGCCGAAGCGGCGGATGGTGTCGTCTTCCAGGCCGCGGCCGCGCAGATATGCATAGCCCACAGAGCGGCCCTCGGGAGTGGAGAGCTGTTCGGCAAAGAACTTCTGGGCGAACTCGCTTACCAGCAGAAGGCTCTCACGGCGCTGCCGGAGGGCGATTTCTTCTGCTGTCTCTTCTTCCTCAACGACGTCTATCTTGTACTTTGACGCCAGATAGCGCAGGGCCTCAGAGTATGAACAATGCTCGTGCTCCATTACAAAGCCCACGGCAGATCCTGATTTGCCGCAGCCGAAGCACTTGTAGATGCCCTTTGCGGGAGAGACGTAGAGCGAGGGCGTCTTCTCGTTATGGAAGGGGCAGCAGGCCACGTAGTTGGCCCCGCGGCGCTTGAGCGTCACGAAGTCCCCTACAACATCCTCTATACGGGCGGTATCGAGGATGAGGTTGACCGTATCCCTGGGTATCACGACGCTATCTCACAGAGGAATTTGATGCGGACCAGGCGGATCTCCATCTCGTCGTAGTCCGAGCCGAGGGCCTGGATTGCCTCCGACACGGAATCCGACGACGCCTCTTCTTTGAAGTATTCGTAAATCTCTTCTACTATGTCTTCGTCGAAGTTGGCCTCGATGTAATAGTCGAGATTGAGCTTGGTGCCGGTGGAGACTATGGCCTCGATTTCCGTCATAAGTTCGTCCATATCAAGGCCTTTGGCATCTGCAATGTCTTCCAGGGACATGCCTTTGTCTATGCTCTGGATGATGAAGATCTTGTTGGCCGACTTGCTGGGGACGGACTTTACAACAAAATCGTCCGGGCGGATTATCTCGTTCTCCTCTACGTATTTGTGGATGAGGTCTACGAACTCGGCGCCGAACTTGCGGGCCTTGCCCTCGCCCACGCCCTGGCAGCCGCGGAGCTCCTCTATGGTGATGGGATAGAGGATGGACATATCTTCCAGGGCAGGGTCTCCAAAGAGTATCCAGGGCTGGAGGCCGAGCTTGCGGGCCATGTCGCGACGGAGGTCTTTGAGCATTGCCAGCAGCATGGGGTCTCCGGCGCTGCCGCCCTTCATTGCGGCGGCGGTGGCGGCGGCGGACTCTTCGTCCTCATCGTCGTCCGGCCCGCCGGAACCCGCAAAGATGCGGTCTTCCACCATCATCAGTTCGTGCGGGTGCTTGAGGAACTCGCGTCCCTCGGGAGTGACGTCTATGAGGCCGTAGCTCTCTATTTCCTTCTCCAGGAAGTGACGGATGAGGCCCTGGTGTATGACGGTGCACCAGAACTTCTCGCTATGGTTCTTGCCTGCACCGAAGAGTGGCAGGGTGTCGTGCTTGTACGACTTGATCATAGCGTTGGACGTGCCGGACAGGATGAGCGCGAGGTGCTCGATCTTGAAGTGCTCGGGGAGCATTTCTATAAGCTCTATCACCAGACGCATCTCTCTCCAGCCGTCGAAGGTGGGCTTGGGATTGACGCAGTTGTCGCAGCTGCAGCAGTTGTCTTCCGGGTAATCCTCGCCAAAATAATTGAGAAGGAGCTTGCGGCGGCACTGGTTGGACTCGGCGTAGGCAACCACCTCTCCAAGCAGCTGGCGGTTGATTTCCTGCTCGCTCACAGGCTTGCCCTGCATGAACTTTTCCAGCTTCTGGATGTCTTTGTAGCTGTAGTAGGCAATGCAGCTGCCCTCTTTGCCGTCCCGCCCGGAGCGGCCTGTTTCCTGGTAGTAGGATTCTATGCTCTTGGGGATATCGTAATGCAGCACAAAGCGCACGTCGGGCTTGTCTATGCCCATTCCGAAGGCGATGGTGGCCACGATTACGTTTATCTCTTCCGTAAGGAACGCATCCTGGTTCTCTGCACGCGTCTTGGCGTCAAGGCCGGCATGGTACGGGCGCGCCTTGATGCCGTTTATGCAGAGCAGCTGGGCTATCTCCTCAACCTTCTTGCGGGAAAGGCAGTAGACTATACCCGACTTGCCGGGGTTCTGCTTGATGTACTTGATCATATCCTTGTCTACGTCCTGCTTGTCCCGCACCTCGTAGTACAGATTGGGGCGGTTGAACGAAGACTTGAACACGGCGGCGTTCTGTATGCCGAGGTTCTTGAGGATATCGCTCTGCACCTTGGGCGTGGCAGTGGCCGTGAGCGCTATTATGGGAAGGCGGCCTATCTCGTCTACCAGCACGCGTATGCGGCGGTATTCCGGACGGAAGTCGTGCCCCCATTCGGAGATACAGTGAGCCTCGTCCACGGCGTAGAAAGAGATCTTCACGTCCCGCAGCAGGGAGACGTTCTCTTCTTTGGTAAGCGACTCCGGAGCCACATACAGGATCTTGGTCTTGCCGCTCAGAAGGTCTGCGCGCACGGCGTCTATCTGCACCTTGCTGAGCGACGAGTTGAGGAAATGGGCTATGCTCCCCTCTCCCGCCTCGAATCCGCGGAGCAGGTCCACCTGATTCTTCATCAGGGCGATGAGGGGAGAGATGACTATCGCCGTGCCTTCCATAAGCATGGCCGGCAGCTGGTAGCAGAGCGACTTGCCGCCGCCCGTGGGCATCAGCACGAAGGCATCTCCGCCACCCAGAAGATGGCGGATGATGCGTTCCTGGTCTCCTTTGAAGGTATCGTATCCGAAGAAATCCTTCAGGGTCTTGTGAATGGTTGCGGAGTCGACAGTCATCCCGGGATTGCTAGTCTAAGGTGTGAATTGCAAGGCCAGAGCGGAGCTTGGGCTCGAACCAGGTAGTCTTGGGCGGCATTATGTTACCGCTGTCGGCTATGTCGAGCAGCTGTTTCATAGAGACGGGATAGAGGGCGAAGGCGACTTTCATGCCTGTCTGGTCTACGCGGCGGACGAGTTCTCCGAGGCCGCGTATGCCGCCCACGAAGTCTATGCGCTTGTCTGTGCGGAGGTCTTTTATGCCGAGCAGCCTGTCCAGCACCAGGCGGGAGAGGATGTCTACATCCAGTACGCCGATGGGGTCTTTGTCGTCGTAGCGACCCTCGCGTGCGGTAAGGGAATACCAGCGGCCGCCAAGATACATGCTGAAGTTGTGGAGGCCCTTGGGATGGAGGATCTCAGCGCCGGCGGGCTCCACCACGAAGTCTTCTTCCAGGGCGGCGAGGAACTGCTCGTCCGTCATTCCGTTGAGGTCTTTGACCACGCGGTTGTAATCGAGTATCTTGAGCTGGCTCTCAGGGAAGCAGACGGCCATGAAGAAGTTGTACTCCTCGTTGCCGGTGTGGTTGGGGTTCTGGGCGCGCTTCTCCGCTCCTACGCGTGCGGCGGCCGCAGTGCGATGATGGCCGTCCGCCACATAGAATGCATTTATGCGGGTGGTGAAGATACGGGTTATGCGGTCTACGGTCAGAGGGTCTCCGATTACCCAGAATTCGTGGCCGAAGCCGTTCTCGCAGGTGAAGGAATACTCGGGCTGACCCTTTACCGCTTCTGCCACTATCTCGTTGAGCTCCGCATCGTCTCTGTAGGAGAAGAAGACGGGCTCGATGTTGGCGTTCTGGATGCGGACGTGGATCATCCTGTCGTCTTCTTTGTCTTTACGGGTGAGCTCGTGCTTCTTTATGACGCCGGAGGCATAGTCGTCTGTGTGGGCGCAGAGGACTAGGCCGTACTGGGTGCGGCCCGCCATGGTCTGTGCGTACACATAGTAGCAGGGGGCGCTGTCTCTGCGGAGCCAGCCGCGCTCCTGCCAGAGGCGGAAGTTCTCCACTGCCTTGTCGTACACTTTAGGGTCGTGCTCGTCCGCTATGGGGTTGAAATCTATTTCCGGCTTGGTGATGTGCAGGAGGGATTTTTCTCCGGCCATATCATGGGCTTCCTGGGAATTGAGGACGTCATACGGAGGGGCTGCGACCTCCGTGACTATGCCGCGGGGAGGCCTGAGGGCTGCAAAAGGTTTTACTCGTACCATAATGTGATTAGTTTATCTTTTCGAAGGTACGAGTTTTTTTTCAAACTTGCAAGAGATTATTCCGGCTTCTGAATCTCCGGAGGGTCTATCCAGTCGGTGCCGGAACCGGAAATGCCGGCAACCACGCCAAGGCCGCCGACGACGTTGGTATAGGTGAAGTTAGGCGGGGTTATGCCAAAGTTGGACAGCATGTTGTAGTTGCTCAGATACTGGGCTTTGGCGTAATGGTAGAACTCGTCCGACAGGCGGTAAAGCTCAAAGCGGTACTGATTCTTCTCTCCCAGGTATATCCATATCTCCGGCTCCTCCGGTTCCTCCGGGTCTTCAGGATCTTCCCAGTCGCCGGGGTCGTCGGAGTAGTCTGTATAATCGCCGTAGTCCGTAAGGTCGCCCAGATCGAAATCTATGTCGAAATCGCTCCATGCAAAAGAATCCACGGCGTTGGCAAAGAAGGTATAGGTATCCCCTTCTATCTGACGGCTGGTCAGGAGCGTGAGGAACTCGCCCATATACATATCGGACGTCATGAAGCCGTCTTTATAGCTTACGGACACGTAATTGTCCAGATCCAGCGAATTCAGGTCCGTATAGTCTGCAACCTGGCCGGGATTGAAATACTCGATGGACTTGGTGGTGTCTACCTGCAGGTTCATCATATCGGGGCCGGAGGCAACATACCATTCGTTGCGCTTGACCGCCTTGATGCCATAATACTCGCCCTCCTTCACGGGCTTGTCCAACTTCATCGTCACTTTCCACACGTCGGAAGAATCGAGCACGGCCTGCGTAAGGGTTACGGATTTGATTACGGGGCACTCCGGCACGTGCGTGGTGGCGCTGGCGGTGGGAACGTCCTTGCCGGTGACGGTTACGGTAATCTCGTCGCCGGCCTTTATCCCGCCGGGTACGCTGACATTGAGTATATGGCGGTTCCAGGAGCTCTTATCCGTATCTATTGAGACGGAAGCCTTGTTGCCGTTGACCGTTATGGCAACATCCGAAACGCTGAAGGGATGGGGCTGCTTTGCCGGTTTGTCGAACGCGGGCTCGGCATAAGCCACCATAATCTGTGCGTCCATTTCCGAAGACGGCAGATACTGCACGTACATTGCGGGTTCCGACACTTTTTCAAGGTCGAAATGTATCTCGCAGGAGAAGAGGGCGAGGAGCCCGAAGAACAGGATGGCCTTTTTCATAGTTTCTCAGAATTTATAACCTATGCTGACGGTGGGGATGATGGGCACCAGACCGTATGCCAGACCGTAGTACTCTCCGTTCTCGTCCTGGCTCAGCATTCCGATGGATGCGTTGAGGTGGTTATAGACGTTATATATGCTGAAGTTGAAATTCAGGCTCGTGTCGTTGCGGAATACTATGTTGAAATCGGCGCCTATGTCCAGCCTGTGGTAATCTGGCAGTTTGGTGTTGTACGGGGCCTGGAACAGCATGGCAGATACGGCATCCTTGTCGTACACGATAATATTTGTGGGCAGGGTGATGCGGTTGCCGGTATGGTAATTCCAGTTGAAGTAGAAACTCATCCCCTTAAAAGGACGCCAGGTGCCCACCAGGTTGAGTTTGTGGCGGTTGTCGTTGCGGTCCAGGAACGGGTAGGGGTAATAATCGTCGAACTGACGCCAGGTCCAGCTGAGGGTATAGTAGACCGACATGTCGAACTTGGGACTCTCGTATGTCGTCTCCAGCTCCAGGCCGTAAGACCAGCCCTTGCCCTCGGTGAAGGAGCGCTCCCAGTTGACGAGCGGCGGGTAGAACGCATTGGCGCCGTTGTAGGCAAGCATATGCTGCATGGTCTTGTACCAGCCCTCGACGTTGATCTTGAAGGGCCCGGGGGTGAGATAGATGCCTCCGGCCACCTGGTCCGACAGCATGGGGCCCGCGCCCGTGGTGGACGGCATCCAGCTGTTGGTCGGCAGCTCTATGTACATTGCAGATACCAGATGGGCGTACTGGCTCATCCTGGTATAGGACAGCTTGGCGCAGATGTCTTTGTTGATGAGCCATTTGAACGCGGCGCGCGGCTCAGGATGCTGCCATGTGTTCTTGCCGGTGGTGAAGAGAGACCAGCGCAAGCCGGCGTTGAGGGTAAAGTTGTAGGCCAGGAAGATCTCGTCCTCTATGTACAGGGCGGGTTCGAAGGCGTCGTATCTGTCTCCGCTCTCGTTCTTGTCTTCCATCTTGTCCATACCGGCAAACTTCTGGCTGGTCTCGTACCTGCGCGTGACGTTATAGTGGTGGTACGCCGCCATAAGGCCGTAGCGGACGTGATGCGAGGCGTTGGGATACCAGTCAAAGTCGTACTTTATTCCGCCGTCGCGCACGTTGCAGAGGTTATGGTCAGACATGGTCATCTGCAGCATCCCTTCCTCTTCTTCCGACTTGGAACCTATATCAAAGCCGTAGCCAATGTCCGAGCCGCTGCGGCTGTAGTAGCCCGTGAGCTTGCTGCGGAGCTCCTTGGAGAACTCGTAATCCCAGCGCAGGCTGGATGCAAGCGAGCCCCAGCGGGTGCCTATGCTGAGGTTCATATAGGCGTCAAGGTCTTCTTTCAGGCCTGCGTGAAGGTAATCGTCGCCCCAATAGAAAGTGGCGTTGAGCTTGCTCTTTGGTGAGAATCTGTGGGTGATGCGGGCGTTCAGGTCCGTCATCGCATAACCGCCGTCCACCTTTACGTCGTCTCCGTTCTCTTTGTTTGCATAAGCCAGGGCGGGAGTGGTGATGACGTCCATCCAGGAACGGCGGATACCGAAGTTGAAGGACGTCTTGTCCTTGATGATGGGACCTTCGAAATGCAGGCGCCCGTCTATGAGTCCTATGGATATGTTGCCGTGGTACTCCTTCATGTTGCCCTCGGAGGTCTCTACGTCCACTACCGAAGACAGGCGGCCGCCGTAACGTGCCGGGAAGCCGGATTTGTAGAAATCGAGGTTGTCTACCACATCGGTGTTGAAGCTGGAGAAGAGTCCGCCGAAGTGGGTGATGTTGTAAAGGGGCACGCCGTCGAGCAGGAAGAGGTTGTCGTTGCCGTCTCCGCCGTGGACATACAGGCCGGACATAAGCTCGTTGCCGGCAGCCACTCCGGGCAGCACCTGGAGCTGCTTGATGACGTCGGGGGTTCCGAATACCGCTATACCGCTGCGCAGTTTCTCTCCGTCTATGCGTTTAAGGCCTGTCTGCGTTGTGTTACGCATTTTTTCCTTGACGGCGGTAACGTATGCTGTGTTGAGCGTGTCTGTGCGCTCGACTTCCTGCGCCGATGCGCTTGCAGCCGTCACGAGGACGGCTGCAAGTATCAGCGGTATGCGGAGTATTCTCATTTGTTGACCTGGAAACGGGTGTTGCCGGTGGCATAGTAGTCCACTATCTGGCGGGCTGCCGCGAGTCCGGCGTTGATGTTGGCCTCTGATGTCTGTGCACCCATTTTCTTGGGCGTGGCAAAGACGCGAAGGCCGAATTTCTCCTGCAGGGCAGCGTAGTTGTCGGGCATTACGTCGGTTACATACTTAAGGTCCGGACGATCCTCGAGGGCGCGCATAAGTCCTTCTTCGTCAATGACTTCCTTGCGGGCGGTATTGACGAGTGTGGCCCCCTTGGGCATACGGGTGATAAGGTCGTAGCCTATGCTCTTGATGGTTGCAGGCAATGCAGGGATGTGGATGGACAGGTAGTCGCTGCAGGCGTAAAGTTCCTCGACGGAGTGCACAGGGTCTGCCCCGCCGGCGACTATCTGCTCGTCTGTGAGGAAGGGGTCGAGTGCGCTGATTTCCATTCCGAGGGCGCGGGCCTTGGCGCCGACCAGGCGGCCGACGTTGCCATAGGCCTGCACGCCGAGGCGCTTGCCCTGCACCTCCGAGCCGGTGGCCGGAGTGAACTGAGTACGGGCCATGAATATCATAAGGGCGATGGCGAGCTCTGCAACGGCGTTGGAGTTCTGCCCGGGGGTGTTCATGACCACTATGCCGCGGGCGCTTGCGGCGGCAAGGTCTACGTTGTCGAAGCCGGCGCCGGCACGTACGACTATCTTGAGTTTGGGAGCGGCGGCGATGACCTCTGCGGTAACCTTGTCCGAGCGGATTATCATTGCCTCTGCGTCTGCAACTGCGGCCACCAGGTCTTCCTGGGCGGCGTATTTCTCAAAAAGCACAACCTCGTGGCCGGCGGCCTCAAGGATTTCTTTGATACCCTTTACGGCAACTGCGGCGAAGGGCTTCTGGGTTGCTACCAATACTTTCATACGCGCCTTCTATTTATGGAGTTGCTCGAATTCCTGCATGCAGGCCACGAGTGCCTCGACGTCTTCCTGGGTGCAGGCGTTGTACAGGGATGCGCGGAAGCCGCCTACGCTGCGGTGGCCCTTGAGGCCCATCATTCCGCGAGCCTTGGCAAAGGAGAGGAACTCATCCTGAAGGTCTTCACGTCCTTCTGCAGGCACGAAGCAGACGTTCATTATGGAACGGTCTTCCTTGTCTGCGGTGCCGCGGAAGAGGCTGTTGCGGTCTATCTCGGCATACAGGGTTGCGGCCTTCTTCTCGTCAATGGCGTGGATTGCGTCTATTCCGCCGATGCCCTTGAGCCACTTGAGGGTCTCGTTCATCACGAAGATGGAGAACACGGGAGGGGTGTTGAACATAGAGAGCTTGTCTATGTGGGTGCGGAGGTCGAGCATCGTGGGGATGTAACGGCTCACCTTTCCGAGAAGGTCTTTCTTGATGATGTAGAAGGTTACGCCGGCAGGGCCTGCGTTCTTCTGTGCACCGCCGTAGATCATTGCGTACTTGCTCACGTCTACCCTGCGGCTGAGGATGTCGGAGGACATGTCGGCGATGAGGGGGACGGGGCAGTCGTAATCGGTCTTGATTTCCGTGCCGTAGATGGTGTTGTTGGTGGTGATGTGCAGGTAATCTATATCCGTAGGAATCTCATATCCCTTGGGGATGTAGCAGTAGTTGCGGTCTTTGGAGCAGGCGATGGCGTATGCGTCTCCGAGGCCCTGGGCCTCTTTGAGAGCCTTGTGTGCCCAGACGCCGGTGTCCAGGTATGCGGCCTTTTTCTCAAGGTAGTTCATTGCCACATAGAGGAAGCCGAGGCTGGCGCCGCCGCCGAGGAATACTACTTCGTAGTCGTCGGGGATGTTAAGGAGCTCTTTCCAGTTGGCGCGGCATTCGTCCATTACTGCATCCCACTCCTTGGTGCGGTGGGAAATGGAAATGAGGGATACACCGGTGCCGCTGAAGTTCTTGAGGGCCTCGATGGAATTGTCGATCGCCACCTGGGGAAGGAGGCAGGGACCGGCGTTGAAAACATGTACTTTAGCCATAGTGTATTAATATGATAATAGGGTTGCAAAAATAGGCAAAACGGAGATTCTTTCCAAAAAATCCTGCTGCTGATTGAGGCGTACGCGCACCTCTATGGAGCAGCTCACCTCGAATACGCGGTTGCGGGACGGCAGGTCGAGGTCTTTGATGAGTTTCATGGCCTGGGGCATGGCGTCGTAGCCAAAGCTCAGGGAGTACCAGTTCCCGGCCACCTTTTCCGCCACCGGGGCGTGCGCGAGGGCGTCTGCGGTGGATTCTTTATAGGCGCGGATGAGGCCGGGGACGCCAAGTTTGATGCCGCCGAAGTAGCGGACCACGATGACCAGCACGTCGCTGAGGCCGGCAGAGTCTATCTGGCCGAGGATCGGACGGCCGGCGGAGCCGGAAGGCTCACCGTCATCCGAGGCGCGCCAGACGGTGCCGCCAAGGCCGAGGCGGTAGGCGTAGCAGTGGTGGCGGGCGTCGTGGTACTCCTTGCGGGCGGCCGCAACAAGCGCCTTGACCTCACTTTCTGTTTCTACGGGGTAGGCAAAAGCGATGAAGCGGCTGCCGAGCTCTTTGTAAAGGCCCTCGCCGGTAGAAGAAATGCTTTTGTACGTATCCGACATTCCAGGCCAAATTTAATCATTTATTTTGAGAAAATGCCTATATTCGCAGTCGGTAATAACGATTAGTTTTATGGTCTATACTTACAGGGTTACGCTCGAAGGCATCAAAGGATTCTTCAGGGTATATAAAATCAACGGCGACAATTCTCTTTACACCTTCCACAAGCAGCTCCGCGCCGACTTGGAATTCACCGTAGACCAGCCTATCCTCTTCAAGGCCTTCGACGCGGCCGGCAATGTTGCCGCCCGCTACGCCCTCACAGACCTCGGCTTCGGCACCGTAGATGCCGTGTCAATCGCCAAGACCGTTAAGGACGGCATAGTCAAGTTCGTCTATTTCTACGACATAGCCGCCCGCAAGAGCGTCACCGTCACCCTTGAGGCAGAGGAGCCCGGCAGCGTTTCCGGCCCCACCCTCATGGAGAGCAAAGGCCCCATCCCCCTTGAGTTCGAGAACGGCTACGTAGCCTTCGAAGACCTTCCCCAGCAGCGCCGCCGCCTCCCCGGAGAGATCTCCGACGAAGATGATGACGACGATGACGACGAAGAAGAAGACTCCGACGAAGAGAAAGAAGAAATCGTTTACGAAGAAGAGGACTAGATCAGTTCCTCACGCTCCCGCAGGTCTCTCACCCTCAGCTGGATGGTGCTGTTGCCGCGGTAGTAATTCTCTACTATTGAATAACATACGTCAAGCGGGTTGCCGGACTTGATGTAGTCGTAGTAGTCTGCCATATTGAAGGCAATGGCGGCAATCTGGTGGTACGGCTGGGACTCCTGGATGAGGTCCAGCTTGAGGTGTACGCCGCCTGCGCCCACCTTACGGCCGCCGCCGGCATCGTATACGTTCTCTGTTACGAACACCGGGTTGGAGTTGCCGGGGCCGAAGGGCTGGAATTGCTTGAGGATGCGGAAAAACTTGGGGGTTATCTGGGAGAAGTCCAGCTTGGCGTCTATATCCACTATAGGAATGAGCATCTCCGCCGTGATCTTGCCTGCGATGAAGGCGTCTATGCGGCGTGCGAACTCCTCTATATTCTCTTCTTTAAGCGTGAGACCGGCCGCATAAACGTGCCCGCCGAAGTTCTCCAGAAGGTCTGCGCAGCTCTCTATGGCCTCGTACAGATCGAACCCGGCTATGCTGCGGGCGGAGCCGGTAACAAAGCCGTTGGACTTGGTAAGCACCACCGTAGGCTTGTAGTATGCCTCGACCAGGCGGGAAGCCACAATGCCGACTATGCCCTTGCTCCACTGGGGGTTATACACCACGGTGGCGTTCTCCCGGGCAAGGCAGCGGCCGCTTTCCACCATCTCCAGGGCCTCGCGCGTGACCTCGCGGTCTATGCTCTTGCGGTCGTTGTTGTTCTCGTTGATCTTCTCTCCGATGAACATTGCGGTCTGCTCGTCTCCGGCGGTGAGGAGCTCCACGGCAAGGCGGCCCGATTCCATTCGGCCTGCGGCGTTGATGCGGGGGCCGATCTTGAAGACTATGTCGTCTATGGTGATGTGGCCGGGCTCCAGGTTGGAAAGGTTTATCATCGCGAGGAGGCCCTTGTGCGGGTTCTCGTTGAGCTGCTTGAGGCCGAAGTGGGAGAGGGTGCGGTTTTCCCCGACCATCGTAACGAGGTCCGATGCGATGCTGACGACCAGCAGGTCAAGCAGCGGGACGAGGCTCTCGAACGGAACTCCGTATCTCTGGGAGTATGCCTGCACCAGCTTGAAGCCGACGCCGCAGCCGGAGAGGTCGTCGAAGGGGTAGTTGCAGTCTTCCCGCTTGGGGTCGAGCACGGCGACGGCTGCGGGGAGGGTGTCTTCCGGGAGGTGATGGTCGCAGATTATCATATCCACGCCCTTGGATTTGGCGTACTCGGCCTTGTCTATTGCCTTGATGCCGCAGTCCAGCGTGATGATGAGGCGGAAACCGCCCTCGCAGGCCCAGTCTATGCCCTTGTATGAGACGCCGTAACCCTCGTCGTATCTGTCTGGGATATAGAAATCTACGGCCGAAGTGAAGCGGCGGAGGAAGGAGAAAACCAGCGATACGGCGGTGGTGCCGTCTACGTCGTAATCTCCGTACACAAGGATCTTTTCTCCGGTGGTGATGGCTTTGTGGAGGCGCTCCACGGCGGCGTCCATGTCTTTCATGAGGAAGGGGTCGTGGAGGTCGTCGAGGCTGGGGCGGAAGAAGGAGCGCGCCTGGGCAAAGGTTTCTACGCCTCTCTTGACAAGAAGCTCGGCCAGCACGCGGTCAATACCCACCTCGGCGGAGAGTTTCTCCACCTTATCCGGGGCCGCGGGCTCCTTGATTATCCATTTGCACTCTTTAGCCATTTCGGTTAGCCTACAAATTTAACAAAATTTTCGTACTTTTGTACCGTTATGAATATCGAACTTAGCGAACAGGAGCAAATCCGCCGCGAATCGCTGGCGAAGCTCAGAGAATTGGGCATCGAGCCCTACCCCGCAGCAGAGTATCCGGTAAACGCCACTGCCGCAGAAATTACAGCAGGTTACGACCCGCAGAAGGGCAACTTCGCATCCGTTTGCATCGCAGGCCGCCTGATGAGCCGCCGCATCATGGGAGCCGCCTCCTTCGGCGAGCTCCAGGACGAGAGCGGACGCATCCAGATCTACGTCAAAAGGGACGAGATCTGCCCCGGAGAAGACAAGACGATGTACAACACCGTCTGGAAAAAGCTCCTGGACATAGGCGACATCATAGGAATCAAGGGCTTTGCCTTCATCACCCAGACGGGTCAGCTCAGCGTCCACGCCCTCGAGCTCACGCTCCTCAGCAAGTCGCTCCGCGTGCTCCCCATAGTCAAGGAGGCAGAGGGCCAGGTGTTCGACGCCGTAACGGATCCCGAGCTCCGCTATCGCCAGCGCTACGTAGACCTCATCATCAATCCCAAGGTCAAGGACGTATTCGTCAAGCGCGCCAAGATAATCGCCACCATGCGCGAGTACTTCAACGCCGCCGGCTGCCTGGAGGTGGAAACCCCTATCCTTCAGAGCATTCCGGGAGGAGCGACGGCACGCCCCTTCGTCACTCATCATAACGCGCTGGACATCCCTCTTTACCTGCGCATCGCCAACGAGCTGTACCTCAAGCGCCTCATCGTGGGCGGCTACAGCGGCGTGTACGAGTTTGCCAAGGACTTCCGCAACGAGGGTATGGACAAGACCCACAACCCGGAGTTCACCTGCATGGAGATCTACGTGGCCTACAAAGACTACAACTGGATGATGGCCTTCGTGGAGAAGATGCTGGAGAAGATTTCCCTCACCGTAAACGGCACCACCAAGGTAGAGATCGCCGGCCGCGAGGTAGACTTTGCGGGCCCCTACAGGCGCCTCCCCATCCTGGACGCCATCAAGGAGTATGCGGGCGTTGACGTCAAGGGAATGAGCGAAGACGAGCTCCGCGCCACCTGCAAGAAGCTCAACGTAGACATCGAGCCCTCCATGGGCAAGGGCAAGCTGATAGACGCCATCTTCGGCACCTACTGCGAAGACAAGCTCGTCCAGCCTACCTACATCATAGACTATCCGGTGGAAATGTCTCCTCTGACCAAGCGTCATCGCACAGACCCCACCCTCACCGAGCGCTTCGAGCTCTTCGTGTGCGGCAAGGAGCTGGCCAACGCCTACTCGGAGCTCAACGACCCCATAGACCAGTTCGAGCGCTTTGAGGAGCAGGCCGCCCTCAAGAGCAAGGGAGACGACGAAGCGATGTACATCGACATGGACTTCGTCCGCGCCCTTGAGTACGGTATGCCTCCCACTTCCGGCCTGGGAATGGGTATCGACCGCCTGACCATGTTCATGACCGGCCAGACCACAATCCAGGACGTGTTGTTCTTCCCGCAGATGAGGCCAGAGAAAGCCGCTTCTGCCGCTGAAGTGAAAGAAGAAGCATAGCCGCCTGTCATTTCGAGCGAAGTCGAGAAATCTCACAGCCAGACAATATGCCCACCGAGACCCTCACTTCAGCGCAGAATCCAAAGATCAAGCGCCTGCTCGCGCTGCAGAAAGATTCTTCCCTGCGGCGCGAGTGCGGCCTTTTTGTGGTGGAAGGGCGCCGCGAGTTCGAGCATTGCCTCGCCGCCGGCTTCGTTCCAGATACGGTGTTTATCTGCCCTGAGATTTATGGTCAGATCGTTTTTGACTCCGACATCCGGGGTTCTGTTTTGCAAAACTTCCGCTTCGCTCCATCCCCCCCACAGCCCCTTTCGGGCCAGCGGGTCCCCCCCGTTCACGCGGCCACGGGCAGCCACGGTTTTGCAAAACAGAACCCCTCCGTCTCCGCCAAAAACGACCAGTATAGAATAATTGAAGTCAGCAAGGAGGTTTACGACAAAGTCGCGTACCGCGGGGGGACTGAGGGGATTATTGCCGAGATGAAGGCAAAGAATCTGACTCTCAACGATTTGGAGCTGAGAGAAAATCCGCTGGTCGTGGTGCTGGAAAGCGTAGAGAAGCCGGGGAACCTGGGCGCGGTGCTGCGCAGCGCAGATGCCGCAGGCGCCGACGCCCTGCTGGTATGCGACCCTCTTACGGATATCTACAACCCTAATGTCATCAGGGCCTCCATCGGCGCCGTCTTCACCGTTCCCACTGTGGCTTGCCGCACGGCGGACGCCATTCAGTGGCTGCAGCGCCGCGGCATCCAGATTCTTACGGCCCAGCTGCAGGACTCATCGTTATACTACGATTGCGACATGCGCCGTGGCACCGCCCTCGTGATGGGCACGGAGAGCACCGGCCTGTCCGACGCCTGGCGCCGCGCCGCCACATCCCATATCCGCATCCCTATGCTCGGCCGTCTGGACTCCCTCAACGTCTCCGTCAGCGCCTCAATCCTCCTCTTCGAGGCCGTACGGCAGCGGCAGTAAAATCTGCCGCAAAGCCAACTGATTAACAATTAACACCTTACGTTAACTGCCTGCGGTGTTTTAACCGCAGGCAGTTTGCATATGTTACTGAGTGTCAGCTTGTTAACCTTGCTGTAAGGACGAAGGAAGGAGCCTGGAGAGTATACTGGGGAAAAGCCAGATCTAGTCCCCCGCTGGATACGTTACCGTAAAGCAGGCGCCTCCGAGGTTGAACGACCGGGAGTAGCTGATGGTGGCGCCGCAGCTCTCAAGGATGCTGCGGCAGATGGCCAGGCCAAGGCCGGAGCCGCCGTTCTTGGTGGTGAAGTTGGGGGTAAAGAGCCTGGAGCGGTTCTCTTCCGGCACGCCGGGGCCGCTGTCTTCTATGACCACATCGTAATAGCCGTCGCGGGTGGATTTGCGCAGGGCAACCAGCACTCGGGCGTCGGGCAGGCCTTCCACAGCCTGCACCGCGTTGCCCAGGATATTGACGAATACTCGTGTGAGCTGAGGCTTGGGACCGCTCACGGTGGCGCCGGACAGCCCGATGTACTCGAAGGTCACATCGTCGTGGTTGTCGAACATGGAAATCTCTTCCTGCAGCAAGCCGTCAAGGTCGAACTCGGTATGCTCCTCGGAATAGAGCCGGGCAAAGGTGGAGAACTCGTTGGAAGTCTCCGTGAGGATGTCTATATGGTCCAGGAGCACCTGGCTCACCTCGTCGAATTTCTCCTGCCAGGAAGGATCGCCCTTCTGCTTGAGGCGGATGAGGCGCTGGATCTGGAGCTTCATGGGCGTGAGCGGGTTCTTGATCTCGTGGGCTACCTGGCGGGCCATGGCGCTCCACGCCTTATCGCGCTCTGCCTGAGCCAGTTGCACACTGTTCTCAGATAACTCATCCACCATACGGTTGTACGCATCCACAAGAGCGGAAATCTCGTCTTTGCGCTCGTACTGGATGTGCTGCATCGAGCCCAATCCGGCGTGGCGCATACTCAGCCCCATGCTGCTCAGCGGCCGGAAGACCATATCCAGCACGGCGGACTCGATGAACCTCGCCAGCAGGAACAGCAACATGAAGACCGTAAGTATGGACATAAAGTGCATTACGGCATCACGTTCGAAATCGTAACCCATCTGCACATACGGGGCGCACAGAATGGCCACCGGACGCCCGTCGGAGCCGATGAGCGGCATATACATATTATAGTAGTGCCTCAGCCCCTGCCCCTGCTTGAGGATGCAGTAGCGCTTGTTCTCCACCATAATGCTCTGCAGCGCCTCGGCCTCTATGCGGTATCCGAGAATCAGGTGGTCCAGCACCTCCGGGTTGGTACTCAGCACGATGCGGCCTTCGGTACTGTAGACGCTGATATCGGATCCGGTATTGTCGCTGACGGAACGGATGAGGGGCGCAAAATCGGGGTTGCGGAGGATGTCGTCGTCCGGGAACTGGCGTATGCCGTTCTGGGTCAGAAGCTGGATTGCGTTGATGCGGTCGGACATTATGGCCCTCTGGTTGGCCTCGTTGCGGCGGGCCACGAAGAGCACGCTCACCGTTGCCATTATCACCAGAGACAGTATGAGAGACAGCATCAGCGTCCAGGATATGCGGGTGCGGAAGTATCCGGACTCCTCTCGCAAGCCGTTCTTCCACGGCTTCTGCATCCAGAGCAGGAGGTAGAACAGCAGGGCGATGAGCAGGCCGGAAGTGATGTACCCCCAGGTGCGGCTCTGGCGGCGGGAGAAGATTACGGCCTCGTCGTCAGTAATGACGTTGACAAAGTGTACGTAGCCGTCGCGGTTGTAGGTGCGCACGCCGTCTACGTACACCATCATCTTCATCCAATCGTCCATGCGCGTAGAATAGGGATAGGTGCCGCGGAAGAGGCGCAGGTCACTGCCCTGATAGCGCGCGTATGAATAAATTGGCGATATGGACGTGCGGCCCGAGGGCGACAGCGACAGCAGGCGTTCGTACCCCTTGCCGGCGCTGATGCTCTTCTGTTCCACGGAAAGCAGCATATAGACGATGCCGCTGGACGATACATACCGGAACACGCCGTCGTAGCGGGACGGGCCGTCCATGGTGGGGCTGCAGCGGAAAAGGGAACCGTCGGCGATGGGCGTGCCCTCGCTCAGCACGGTGGATATCTGCTCCGCCAGCTGCTCCTGGCCGGGCCCGCGCAGCATCTGTACGCCGATGTAGCAGTCTTGCGATGCGCCGAGCAGGTAGGTATCTACGATGCGCCCGCGGATGAGGGCGTCGCTGCCCTCTAGTGCCGCGAGGGTGGAGACCACAGGGTCGTCTACAATGCGGTTCTCCACGCGCAGGAGCTGGAGCTCAAGGTTGATATCACGGTCTACCGCAAGCTTGCCGGCCCATACTTCCATACGGTTCTGCTCCTTCTCAAAGCCCAGCAGGGATGTAGCGGTAACGAGGTACACGGCCACGAGCACGGCAAACAGCGCCCTGGCCGGCGCGCCGAACATGTCGAAGTGGCGTCTGACGAGCTTAGTGCTAAGCGGCTGGAGCATCTGCAGGAGCATTGGCACCGACGTGAGCATAGAAAGCATCGACACATATACCAGCAGGGTATTCCAGGACAGTCCGCCCAGCTTGTACAGCTCCAGGGTGATGTTGGAGTTGAGGATGATGCTCCGCAGGGTGAGGTGCGTGTAAACCAGCACCAGCACGAGGGCTGCGACATCAAGGGCGCAAAGCAGGGACATTGCCCAGGCTGAGTGCACGCGGCGCCAGAGGTCGCGGCGGACGAGGTAGATGCATACGCCGCAGATCATTATGGCGAGGTTGACAAGCAGCACCGCCCCCAGCGAGAACAGGAAGCCGCCGCCGGCATAGAGCATGGGCGAGAAGACCTGCACATCGGCCTGTACTCCCCTGCCCCAAAGATACATGGCGCCAAGGGCGAGCAGAGAGACGGCGCAGGATATGAGCGCACGATTCAGTACGCGCCTGCGGAAGACGAACATGACCGCCGCCGCCAGCAGCAGCCCCAGGGCCAGCCACATGAACACGGGGTTGGCCATCGTAACCGGCTCGGCCGACTCGTACAGGATCTTGAAAATCGGCCTGCCGCCTATGTACACATCGCTTCCCTCGCTGAAAGTCAGGGGTTTGACGGAGTAGCGGCTGGAAAGGTGCAGCTTGGGGTTGACCCGGCCGGAGGCGTCCTGGATGGAGCTGGAAACAAGCAGGCCGCAGATGGTGCGGGTGCCGCTGTCGTCGCGCGATTTGACTACGTACCAGTTGGGGCCCATGCTCAGGAACATCGGGTCCGGGCCGACGTAGCTGAGCGGGGTGTCAAGATTGGCGCGCGGGCTCACGATGCGCTGCACCACGAGGCGGGAGGAAATCTCGTCGTTGAGGAGGGGGAAGCGTCCGCGCCACATCCGCAGGGTGTCGTCCGTATAGGTGTAGACCACCATGTCCGACGGAATCTTGGCCTGGGGGTGGTTGACGTACCAGTCCAGCTTTGCCATACGGCGCTCGAGGTGCTTCTCCACCTTGTTTGCCGCTATGCGGGTGTCTCCGACGGAACGCGGGCTGAGCACCGCCAGCAGCAGGAATACGACGCTCAGGATCCCGAGCAGCGGCACGTAAATATCTCTGAAAGAATACTTTTTACTCATTGCGGTAAGGCTCTCCTAATGTGCGGATGAAGCCCGGTAGGGTTGTTCTGCAAAATTAAGAAACTGGCTTGATATTTGCAATATTAATGCCTCGGTATGAAGCACCTGAAAATAGCAATCCTGGCTTTTGCGCTGCTGCTGCCCGCCCATGCGGTGCTGGCGCAAAACAATCTCATAAAGAGCGTCGTGCAGTCCCCCGCCACGCCCGACAATTCCGACGACGTATTCATCCCCATCAGCAAATACCTTGCTGCAGGCAACGCAGACGCCCTGTCGGCATGGTTCGGAGACAACCTGGAAATTGCAGTCCTCGCCAAGGAAAGCGACGCCAGCCGGGCACAGGCCCGCCAGATAGTTAAGACCTTCTTCGACAATCACACCCCCCGCAGCTTCAACATCACCCATACCGCCGGCCGTGCAAACATGAAGTACGCGCTCGGCACCCTCATAGCGGGCGGCGAGGCCTTTTCCGTAACCATTTTCATGAGCTGCAAGAACGACACCTATAAAATCCAGCAGCTCAAAATCGAACGACTTTGAGCTGCTGGATGATTGCTGCGCAATCACTATTATCCCCCTGCACCCCCAGGGGACGTGGGAGAGGACTCCCCCGAACGGCTTCGCCGACCCCCTCCGGTCGGCCTTCGGCCTCCGAAATCTCTTTCTAACGGCCCAAGTAATCAGAGGACGTAGTCTTTGACGTTGGCGGCGGAGATGACGTCGTCGCCAAGGATGAGGAGGCGCTCCACCACGTTGTGGAGCTCGCGGATGTTGCCCTTCCAGCTGCGGGCCTGAAGGAGTTTGATGGCATCCGGAGAGAAGGTCTTGCGGGGCATCGCGGTCTGGGTGCAGATCTTGTCTACAAAATAATCTACCAGCAGGGGGATGTCTTCCTTGCGCTCGTCCAGGCTCGGTACCGTAATGACTATCACGCTGATACGATGGTACAGGTCTTCCCGGAAGTTGCCTTTCTCTATCTCTGCGCGGAGGTCTTTGTTGGTGGCGGCGAGCACACGTACATCTACTTTGATGTCTGTATCCGACCCCACGCGGGAGAGTTTGTTCTCCTGCAGCACGCGGAGCACCTTGGCCTGAGCGGCCAGCGACATGTCGCCAATCTCGTCCAGGAAGAGGGTGCCGCCGTCGGCCTGTTCGAATTTGCCCTTGTGCTGCTTGATGGCGGAGGTGAAGGAGCCTTTCTCGTGGCCGAAGAGCTCGCTCTCTATGAGTTCCGAGGGGATGGCGGCGCAGTTAACCTCTACGTAAGGCTGGGAGGCGCGGTCGCTGAGGGCGTGAAGGCTGCGGGCCACCAGCTCCTTACCGGAGCCGTTGCCGCCGGTAATAAGCACCCTGGCGGGCGTAGGGGCTACTTTTTCTATTATCTCCCGCACGCGGCAGATGGCAGGCGACTCACCCACCATACGGTCTGCGCCATAGGCCTTTTTCTTGAGTATCCTGGTCTGGGTGACGAGTTTTGTCTTGTCCGTTGCGTTCTTTACGGTAATAAGGATGCGGTTGAGGTCCAGAGGCTTCTGGATAAAGTCGAAGGCGCCCTTCTTGATGCATTCCACGGCCGTCTCTATGTCTCCGTGGCCGGAAATCATTACCACCGCGCTGTCCGTACCCTCTTCCGTGAGTTTGCCAAGGACTTCTATGCCGTCCATTCCGCCGGGCATCTTTATGTCGCAGAAAATGAGGTCGTAATGCGATGCCGAGGCCTTTGCGAGGCCCTCTGCGCCGCTTTCTGCCGTATCTACCGAATAACCCTCGTCGGACAGTATCTCTCCGAGGGAATTGCGTATTGAACGCTCGTCGTCAATTATCAGAATCTTCATACTACAAATATCGGTAAATTTTTCTACATTTGTACCAAATGAACGTACCAGATATCATCATAGCCGTCGACGGCTATTCCTCGACAGGCAAGAGCACGCTGGCAAAGAAGATTGCCCGCAAATTCGGTTTCCTGTATCTCGATTCCGGCGCCCTTTACCGCGGCGTCACCCTGTTCGCCCAGGAGGAGCGCCTCATCAACAAACTCGGCACCGTGTCGCCCGAGCTTCAGGAGGCATTGGGCTCCCTGGACCTTCACTTCGACCCTGAAGGCCGCCTCTGCATGGGCCCCCGCTGCATTGAGCAGCAGATCCGCTCCATGGAGGTCAGCTCGCAGGTCAGCCCCGTGGCCGCTGTGCCCTACGTGCGCGAGTGGGTGGATGCCAAACTCCACGAGTTCGGCCGCCGCGGGCGCATAATCATGGACGGGCGGGACATCGGCACCGCCGTCTTCCCCGACGCGCAGCTCAAGATCTTCATGACTGCGTCCGAAGAAGTTCGCGCCCAACGCCGCTACGACGAGCTTGTTGCCAAAGGGGAAACCCCTCTGCTGGAAGAGGTGGTGCAGAACCTCCGCGAGAGAGACTACATAGACTCCCACCGCCAGACAGCCCCCCTGCGCAGGGCGGAAGACGCCTTTGAGCTCGACAACTCAGACATGAGCTTCGAAGAGGAGCTCGCGTGGGTGCAGGGGCTCATCCAGGGCAAGTTCGGCATTTTATGATAAAGGTCGGCATCGACCCTCACTCCGGCTTCTGCGGCGGCGTCATCCGGGCAATCGGCACCGCCGAGGGTTTTCTGGCCGGGCACGGCGGGTCGCTTTGCTCACTCGGCGCCATAGTCCACAACGAGGAGGAACTTGCGCGCCTTGCGGCCCTCGGCCTCATCACCATAGACAAATCAGACATCGGCGCCCTTGCGCCCGGCAGCACCGTGCTCATCCGCGCCCACGGAGAGCCGCCGTCAACCTATGAGGCTCTGCATCAGGCGAGCGTAGACGTCATAGACTGCACCTGCCCGGTGGTTCTGCGCCTGCAGAAGCAGATACGCGAGGCCTCAGAGCGCGCTCAGGTGGTCATATTCGGCAAGATAGGGCATCCGGAGGTGCTGGGGCTGGTCGGACAGACAGGTGGCACGGCGCTGGTAGTAGAAAACGTCGCCGGTCTGCAGGAGGCCATCAGCGGCGGGCAGATTGCGGGCGACGGAGCCATAGAGCTGTTTTCCCAGACCACCAAGAGTCCGGAGGAGTTTGCAGAGGTAGCGGCGGCACTGGAGGCATTTGCCGGCGGACGCCTCACGGTGCATAGCACCATCTGCGCGCAGGTCTCCGGGCGGCACCGCCAGCTGGCAGAATTCGCCCGCAGCAACGACGTGGTGGTGTTCGTATCCGGGCGTTCGAGCTCCAACGGCAAGGTGCTATACGAGTGGTGCCGCAGCATCAACCCCCGCACATGGCACATCGGAGCCGCATCCGAGCTGAGGCCGGAGTGGTTCCACGGGGCCGCCTCCGCAGGCGTGTGCGGAGCCACCTCAACCCCCCGCTGGCTGCTCGAACAGGTGGCCGCGGCAATCGAAAATTTGCATTAATCCTCCCGTTTTAGTAATTTCGCAAGTTAAACTAAATCTAATTAATCTAAATAGTATGGCAACAACAGCAGACTTCAAGAACGGTCTTTACCTCAAGTACAACGACAAACCCTGTGTTATCGTCTGGTTCCAGCACGTCAAGCCGGGCAAGGGCCCCGCTTTCGTCAAGACCAAGCTCCGCAACCTGGAGAACGGCCGCATCCTTGAAAACACCTTCACCGCAGGCGCCAAGATAGAGACCATCGAGGTCGAGCGCAGGCCCTACCAGTTCCTCTACGACGACGGCGAGTCCTTCAACTTCATGCACGAAGAGACTTACGAGCAGATCACCCTCCCCCACGAGGCAGTAGAGAACGCAGACCTCATGAAAGAGGGCCAGCACGTAGAAATGATGTTCGTCACCGGAGACGAGGAGCGCTGCCTCACCTGCGAGCTCCCCACCTACGTTACCCTGGAGGTC
The DNA here is from genome assembly GCA_017616595.1 of Bacteroidales bacterium. Lineage (GTDB taxonomy): Bacteria > Bacteroidota > Bacteroidia > Bacteroidales > UBA932 > Cryptobacteroides. The sequence goes on along the minus strand of JAFZXV010000095.1, from coordinate 12,284 downwards.
ACTTATAGCGAGCCGGCCGTAAAGGGCAACACGGCATCGTCTTCCGCCCTCAAGGAGGTTACTCTGGAAACCGGTGCCCGCATTATGGTTCCCCTCTTCATAGAAACCGGAGAGAAGATTACCGTAAACACCGCTGACCGCTCATACGGCCAGAGAGTCTAACATTTTAAATATCAGCATATTATGCGCAAGGGCTTCCTAGCTGTTGCTCTGCTCGCCGTGAGCCTCGTCGCCTCGGCGCAGGCCAAGCTTTCCGACAAAGAACTCTACAACGCCATCTGGGCCATGGGGCAGATGTTCCCCGACGGATTCACCCTCGACCTCGGCACCCTCAGGCAGCCCCAGGAAGGTCTGATGGTATCTTATGCCGCCACCCAGAACAGCTTCGACAAGAAGAGCATCCCGGCCGTGGTCAAGCACGCCCGCCAGCACAACAACCTGGTAGGCGGCTGGCGCGATCCCGAGACCGGCAAATACTACTTCGACAGCACACGCAGCTTCCCGGAAGACAGCCTGGCGGCAGCTCTCGCCTTCGCCCGGGAAAACGGCCAGCACACGGTGTACGTGGCATCCAAGGGCATAAACGTCAAGTCCAACTACGAGCAGCGCGACTGCCGCATCATCTTCGACTGCGACATGGGCTCCTCGACGGACGACCTCTTTGCCCTGATGATGCTCTACCGCTACATGGACATGAAGCGCTGCACCCTGCTTGGCGTGATAGTGGACCGCATGGGAGCGGCCAACGCAGATGCCGTAGACATTATGAACAATTTCTACGGATACCCGCAGGTCCCCGTCGGCCTTGAGCGTCACGGCATCAAAGACCCTCACGTCTTCATCCCCTATCACAACGTGGCATACGCCCGCAGCGAGGATTCCGTGCCCCTGTTCAAGCAGACATACAAGGCACCCGGCGAGTATCCCGAGGCATATAAGCTCTATCGCAAGCTCCTCAGCGAGCAGCCCGACGGGAGCGTCACCATAGCCTCTGTGGGCTTTGTAACGTCCCTTGCCCGCCTGCTTCAGTCCGTCCCCGACGAGTACTCCCCTCTCAATGGCGTAGAACTCGTGCGCGCCAAAGTCAAAAACATCTACCTGATGGGTGGCGTCTTCGGAGAGGCGGTGGAGCCCGATTACAACTTCACCCAGGCCATAGACTTCTCCCTCAAGTTCTTCGAACTCTGGCCCAAAGAGCTGGATATGGTATTCTCTCCCGGCGAGGTCGGAGACCCTCTGGCCTATCCTGTGCCGCAGGTCCTTGCAGACATCAACTGGACCGACGTGCACCCCATCAAATGGGTCTACGAGTACCTCCAGTGCGACACGGGCCAGAAGATGTGGGACCCGCTGGCCGTCATCAACGCCGTAGAGGGAGACGAAATCTACACCCTCTCCGAGCGCGGCTGGGTTGAGCTCACCCCCAGGGGAGAGACCATCTTCACCCCCGACCCTAAAGGCAACTGCCGCTACCAGATTCCCGGCGACGAGGTATGGAGCAGCACGGTGCTCAAGTATATAAGATTAATGGCAATCCAACACTGATTATGAAAAAGATTCTCAACATCCTTGCGGCCGCAGCCCTTTTGCTCGGCCTCAGTTCCTGCAACGGCAAGATAGAAAATCCCACGGCCCGCAACTTCGTCGGCACCTGGGACCTCAACACAATTGAGACCACAACGCCCGGCGGCTCCGTAACCACCGCTCCCGTCAAGACCCTCGACTATCTGGTCATCACAGACAGCACCATCTCCATCTACGAGGCAGACAGACTTTCCCGCAGCGGCAACTTTGCCGTCAAAGATAATGTCATCTTCATTGATGGCGTTGCATACTACAACGTAGAAAGCCTCACCCGCAAAGAAATGGTCCTCAGCCAGAACGGCCTCGGGATCCTGGTCTCTGGGTACAAGTACTACTATACCAAGCGCTAGAAGGCATCCAGGCCCAGCGCCACTGGACACGATTTGACGATTCCTGCCCCAGTAACGCATCTTTTAACGCGTTTGGGACAGGAATCGGTGTTTTGTGTCCGGGGAGGGCCGCTTTTTTTATCTCCCTTCTGGAGACGTATTTTGAAAATCATTGTGTTTATCTTTCAGAAAGGAGAGGTAATTATGTTTAAATTTGTGAGTCCTAATAAAACCGTAAGTGTATAAAGATCTTGGTGAGCAAGAGCTGGCCAGAAGTTGCTGCGCGAAGGATAGATTAGCTGAAGATGAGTTGTATAGAAGATATGCAGCAAGGGTATTTACACTTTGCAGGAGATATATTCCTGCCTATGATGAGGCAAAAGATCTAATGCAGGAAACGCTTATTCAAGCTATTGAAAAGATAAATACCTTCAAATACAACGGGAACTGATCCCTGTACGGATGGATAAGCCGTATAGCGGTTAATAAGGCGCTCAACCAAATCAAGCGGAAAAGGACAATCGCATTGGATTTCAGGATTCAAGACACCTTGGTGGAACCAACTGAAGAAGAGATTATTACTATACCTCAAGAGAAGTTGCTGGAATGGATTTCCAGATTGCCGGATTTGAGGAGAGCGGTTTTCAATATGTATTGTATTGACGGTTATTCACATAAAGAGATTGCACATTTGTTGAAGATAACAGAGAAGGGTTCTGCCGGAGTACTTGCAAAAGCAAGGAAACAATTGATAAAAGAAATCAACAATTATCTGAAGGACACCTACTGATGGAAAAATGGGAAGACATAATAAGGGAAAAACTGGAGAGCTACGACAGCCCTCTTCCGGAGGGAAGTTTTGCTGAGTTCCATGCACGCCTTGCAAGTGCCGCTGAAGCCCGGGCTTCACGGCGTTTCCCCATGGGATGGGTTATAATCCCGGCCATTGTTGCAAGTCTTGCCATACTGCTGATATTCCGCCACCAACCTGATACTCCGGTAAATGGCGAGAGGTTTGTCGAGCAACCAACTGCATATGTTAAAGCTGATACTGATTCTTCAGACACAGCGGAGCCTGTCAAGCCGTGGCAATTTGCAAGCCGGGAGAATAAACATCAAAAGAATGATGACGTTGAGTTCAATGAGTCTCAAATAGATGTACTTGCGCCTCCGTCGGACAATGATAATAATGCTAGCCAGACAAGCAAGACTGATATTCAAATAGAAGAAAAAAACGTCGAAAACAAACAGATAGAGTCGCCTTTATTAGAAACTGGTTATCCTAATGCAAAGCCGATATTCCTAAAAATAGCTCCGGCAGCAGGGATCATTACCGGAGGCGGATTATTGGCTACTATTATTTCATCCAGTACTGGTGAAGATAATAACCAGAACAACACGCCCAACAATGGCGGAGGGCTACACCCAGGAGAAATTGAAGGACCGATATGGACTCTGCCGTCATACGACAAACTAACCGGCCCTGCAGTTCACTATCTCCCAATCAAAGTGGGAGTATCCACGTGGATACCCGTCACGGAAAGATTACGGGTTTCAACGGGCCTCGAATACTCTGTTTATAACTCTAAGTATTCTTTCCGTAATACAGGAGAGAAAATCCAGACGGCGCATTATCTTGGGATTCCTGTACATCTTGACTGGCTGATTGTTACTGGAGAAAGGATAGATGTGTATATTGGTGGCGGTGTCCATGGGGATTATTCTATTGCAGTGGCTTATGACGGAAAACAACTACCAAGGGAAGGAGGAAGCCTTTCTCTGTTGGGCACCGGGGGTGTTCAAATGAATATTACAAAGCGCTTGGGGATATATGCCGAGCCTCAAATCAGTTGGCGGATACCATCTGAAAGACATGTGGCAGAGACCTATCGCAGTGAGAACCCACTGATGTTCTCCGTGGCGACAGGGCTGAGAATCAATATTGAACAGTAATTACTAAAATAGCTTCGCGAGGTAAATTAAAATGATTATTTTTAATGCTTGAAAAATGCTTATGAACAATAAACTGTTAAAGTTTTTAATAGGATTGTCGATTGTTTTATTTGTCGCTGTTGCTTGCGACTATGCTGCAATAGATGGGACAGACAATAAAGACCTGGTGGCCACGCTTTCTGATGATATCGACGTGATGGTTCAACCCAAGGCGATTGCAATGACGGCGGCTGAGCGGAACACTACTGCCCATCTCAATGATTTTGCATTTGATTTTTTCAATCAGATCAAGGAGGACCGGGAGGACGTCAACTTTGTGATATCGCCTCTCAGCGCTGCCGTTTCACTCGGCCTGACAGCCAGCGGAGCCGCCGGTAACACTGCATCACAGATCCTCTCGACTCTCGGACTTGGAACAATGTCGCCAGAAACAGTAGGCCCATACTTTGCGAAATTGACCGATGGTTTGATGGCTGCAGATCCGTATGTTCAGATAGCCCTTGCCAATGGCCTGTGGGCAGACAAAAGTGTGCAGCTAAAGGAATCGTTCAAAGAGAGTGCGGCAAACAGTTTTGCCGCTGAAATCTCTTCTGCCGATTTTTCGAGTCCGGAAGAAATACGGATTATCAACGATTGGGTTTCTCAAAAAACCGGCGGACTGATTCCTTCTGTCCTTGACGACGAGTTGCACTTTCACATAAGTATGGCACTCGTGAATGCTATTGCCTTCCGCGGTCTTTGGCGCTACCCTTTCCCTGTAACTGAAAAAGGCACTTTCCAAACAGTATCTGGCAATAAGCAGACAGCGGATATGATGAAAATGGCTTGCGTGCTCAATTATGCATATGTGAATGGCTTTGAATTCATATCCCTTCCATATGGCGCAGGTTCATTCACTATGTGTGTCGTATTGCCGCCCAAGCTGGCCTCGTTCAAGTCGGCAAGTATCACCAATGAGCTGTGGGGAAAGGCACTGGAAGAATTACGGCCGTATAATGCTGAGATTCAGATTCCGTCATTCAGAAGCGAGTATTCCGTTGATCTGATATCTCCTCTTAAGGCAATGGGAATCACCGATGCATTCTCAGCCACCGCAGATTTCTCTCCAATGGTAGCCCAACCGGTCTATATCTCTGACGCCTTGCAGAAAACATATCTCGAAGTGGATGATAAAGGGACGACTGCGGCTTCATCAACAGTTGAGGTATTTACATATACCAGCCCCGGGAAAACGTCTGTGCAGGCTGAGCAATTGCCAAAGTGTTCTTTTTATGCCGACCGGCCGTTCTTCTTTGTACTAAGCGAGCAGAGTACCGGTGCCATTCTTTTTGTCGGGCAAAGGACAGAAGTTTAATGCCGGACACATTTTAACGATTCCTGTCCCGGAAACGCAACTTTTAACGCGTTTGGGACAGGAATCGGTGTTTTGTGTCCAGAGATGGGCTTACTAGAAGCTGACCTTCAAGCTCAGCCCGGCAGTGGGCTGTAAATTGCCGTTGGCGGTGGGGGCAAAGGCGAGCTGAGGGGCAAGCTGCATATCAAGTGATGCATAGCTGCGTGCCAGGGAGTCGTGGTAGTACATATTCTTGACTTTGGCGATGTTGACTGCATCGCAGATATTCCAGACGTTGAATGCAGTTTGGGCGGCCATGGTAAGAAGAGTGGCTCCGAAAGCGGCGCCGAACATTCCGTTTGCCCTGTCGAGCCTGGCGCGGGAGGAGTAGTTGTAGCTGCCGGTGAAATATGCATTCTTATAGGCCTGAGTGCTCTCTTCCGCTGTGTAGAAGAGTGTACAGGCTTCTACGAACTCCAACACCCCGAAAGCTACGTTGGTAGCGACCACGCCAATACCGCGGCCCCATTCTCCGTCTATGCACTGACCAAGGCCGGGGATGAAGAACGACGCCAGGCCGGACAGGACAGGGATGTACGGATCTCCCGGAGCCTCTACGTAGTCGTGAGGGTCGTAATACCCGGATATGTCGCGATAGCGGACGCTGGTAACCGGCGTGCGCTGGGGCTCGTATTCCCACCACGGCTCGTCGTTGCCTTGCGGATCAACCGGAGCGGACTCTTGTGGCTTCTTCTCCGCCTCTTCTGCCGCCTTGTCTGCAGCTATTGCTTCCGGCGTGGCCTCACGCGGTTCGGGGGTGGTGACGGCCGGCGCGTCAGCTCCGGCTTCTGCAGGAGCCGCTGCTGCAAGGTCGTTGTACGTCTCTACAAGGCCGTTCTCGTATTTGATTGTGTGGATATCTGAGATGAATATCACATATACGGGGCCTCCGGGATTGTCTGTGCGGTGGTATTTGATGGTGCCGGGATTGACTTCCACCACCTTGGCGCTGATTTGAGTGCCATCTACCTTTGTGATGATATCCTGCGCATTGGCAGCCACGGCTGCGGCTGCGGCGAGGATCAGAACAAGAAGTATCTTTTTCATGCCGTTCAAATTTTGCCGAAAGTTATGCAAAAACCGTGCAATGTCAAAAAGATTCATATCTTTGCAGTCACGTAGTGTATTTTCAGACATGTTAAGCAGACAAGCCGCCCCCAGTCTCCGCAAGTACGAGACCCCGTTCTATTTTTACGACATCGACCTCCTCCGTCAGACCCTGGAAAGCATCACCTCCGTGGCCAAGCGTTATGGCTTCGTAATCCATTATGCAATCAAGGCCAACTACGACCCGCACATCCTGGCCGTCATCCGCGAGTACGGTCTGGGCGTCGACTGTGCGTCCGGCAACGAGGTGCGCTGCGCCATCGAGGCCGGGTTCGACCCTTCGGGGATTATGTACGCCGGAGTCGGCAAGCGTGACAAGGAGCTCCGTTACGCCGTGGAGCAGGGCATCTTTGCCATCAATTGCGAGTCGCTGCAGGAGATATACATAATCGATTCCATCGCCGGAGAACTCGGCAAGGTACAGGACATCGGCCTGCGGGTCAATCCCGACATCGACCCCAAGACCAACAAATGCATCGACACCGGCCAGGCGGACAGCAAGTTCGGCATCTCTTACGAAGAGCTGGTTGCAAACCTGGAGGGCATCAAGGCGCTTAAGAATGTGCACGTTGCAGGAATCCACCTGCACATCGGCTCGCAGATACGCGAGCTGCACGTATTCGAGTACCTCTGCGCCAAGGTCAACTCCATTGTGGAGCACCTCGGCGGGCTCGGGCTCGACTTTGGCTTTGTTGACGTGGGCGGCGGACTCGGCATCAACTACGACGTGCCCGAGAACGAACCGGTGCCCAATTTCGCATCGGTCTTCTCCATTATACAGTCGCACCTCAAAGTGGGCGGCAGACCCGTGCACTTCGAGTTCGGGCGCGCCATCGTGGCCCAGTGCGGCGAGCTGATCACCAGCGTGCTGTTCAACAAAACCACCGCTTCCGGCCGCCGGCTCGTCATCGTGGACGCCAGCATGACGGAACTCATCCGCCCCGCCCTCTATGGCGCCTACCACAACATAGAGAATATCACATCCAGGTCAGACGAGCGCAAGCGGTACACCATAGTCGGCACCGCCTGCGAATCTACCGACGTATTTGACGAGGGCGTCACCCTTCCCCTCACGGAGCGCGGAGACCTGCTGACCATCAAGTCCGCCGGTGCCTACGGCATGTCCATGGCCTCCAGGTACAACCTCCACGACCTCCCCTCGGCCGTGTATAGCGACGAACTGGAATACTGAGTATATGCACATCTCACTTCTCACTATGGGCAAGACAGACATCCCCTGGGTGGCTGAGGGGGTAAGGATGTATGCCTCGCGGCTGGTGCATTATGTTCCGTTTGAAGTAAAGGAGATTCCCGAACTCAAGGGCGTTGGAGCCCTGTCGCACGAGCAGATTAAAGTGCGCGAGGCGGGCCTGATACTCAAGGCCGTCAAGCCATCTGATACCGTCATCCTGCTCGATGAGCACGGCTCCGAGTACACCTCACTCCAGTTTGCAGACCGCCTGCAGAAATACCTCCTGGCAGGAAAGAACCTCGTCTTCATCGTGGGCGGCGCCTACGGATTCGCTCCCGAGGTGTATCAAAGGGCCAACGGCAAGATTTCCCTCTCAAAAATGACCTGCTCGCACCAGCTTATAAGGACTGTTTTTGCCGAGCAGCTGTACAGGGCTTTCACCATACTCCGCGGAGAGCCGTATCACAACGAATAATTAACGGCGCGCCCCCATGGAAGGGTACAATTTTTGCAGTGAATCGCGCGCGTTAGTTATATGAAACAGATACTGATTTCCCTCTTATTTGCCGCGATGGCGGCGGTTCCGGCCCTGGGGCAGGACGCGCCCGCGGCTATCAGCCTCCAGGAGGCCATAAAGATCGCGCTGAGCGAGAACGCGAGCGTCAAGGTGGCAGACCTTGAGATAGAGCGCACGGGCTACGCCCGCAAAGGCGCGTACGCATCGCTTTTCCCAAAAATAGACGGAACCGGCTCCTATCAGCGCACCATCAAGAAGCAGGTGATGTACATGGACTTCAACTTCGGCGGCACCGGGTCTGAAGCGTCGGAAGGCTCCGGCGGAGGCAGGGACGGCATAGAGATGGGACGCTGGAACACCTGGTCCACGGGCGTGAGCGCCAGCATGCCGCTGGTCAACGCACAGCTTTGGAAGAGCCTCAAGATCAGCGGAGAAGACGTGGATATGGCGGTAGAGAAGGCCCGTTCGTCGCGCATAGAGACCGTCACCCAGGTCAAGAAGGCCTACTACACCGTGCTCCTTGCCAAGGAGGCCTTCGAGGTTTACAAGTCGGTGTACGAGAATGCGATGGACAACCTCAGCCTCACGGAGAAGAAATACAACGCCCAACGCGCCTCTGAGCTTGACCTCACCCGCGCCAAGACGGCCGTGGCCAACGCCATCCCCAACGTCTACGACTCGGAGAATGCGGTGGAACTCGGCCTGTGGCAGCTGAAGGCCGTCATGGGCGTGGCGCTCGATTCCAATATCGACGTAGCCGGAACCCTGTCCGACTATGCATCCGAGCTCGACCGACCCTTCCCCGAGACTGACGACGTGTCCGGCAACTCCACCATACGCCAGCTCTCAATCCAGGCGGCGCAGCTGGCAGACAACATCAAACTGCAGCAGTACGCCAACATCCCCACCCTTGCGCTGGCATTCAACTACAGCATCAACGCAATGGCCAACGACTACAAGTTCAGCGAGTACCGCTGGTCTCCGTATTCGTATGTCGGCCTGAGCCTTAGCATACCCATCTTCAACGGAGGCAAGCGCTACCACGACATCAAGCAGGCAAAGGTGCAGGCCGCGGAGCTGGACATCCAGCGGGCCAACACCGAGCGCCAGCTCCAGATATCGGTGCGCAGCAGCCTTGCCACGATGGGCACTGCCACAAAGAGTTACGCCTCCGCAGCCAGCGCCGTGGAGACGGCGGAAAAGGCTTACGGCATTGCCCGCCAGTCTTACGACGTGGGGCGCAGCACCCTTACCGACCTCGGCGACGCACAGCTCGCCCTCACACAGTCCAAACTTGGCGTGTGCCAGGCCATCTACAGTTTCCTCAACGCAAAATCAGACCTAGAAGGCACCCTCGGCGCCGACTTCCAGCAATAACAATATGAACAAGACCCTTATACTCGCGGCCGCAGTGCTCCTGGCCGGCTGCTCATCCCAAGGCTCGGGCAGCACAGGCACCGCCGCACAGGCCCCCGCCTCCAAGCCTCTGGTATCCGTCATCAGCGCGGCATTCGAAAACGTTCCTCAGGCGACTCTCTATTCATCAACAGTGCAGGCATACGCCGTCAACAACATCGCACCGCAGAGCAGCGGACGCATCCAGAAGCTCAATGTGGAGGTCGGAGACTTTGTGGCCAAAGGCCAGATCCTGGCCGAGATGGACCGAGTGCAGCTGGACCAGGCAGAGCTCAAGCTCCGCAACGACGAGACCGAGCTCGAGCGCGTACGCGCCCTGCTGTCCCAGGGAGGCATTTCCCAGGCCGACTTCGACCAGCTTGAGCTCGCCTGCAACGTGAGCCGCAGCAGCTGGAAGAACATCCAGGAAAACACCATCCTCCGCAGCCCGGTAAGCGGCGTCATCACCGCCCGCAATTACGACAGGGGCGACATGTACTCAATGTCCCAGCCCATCTACACCGTGCAGCAGATCACTCCCGTAAAGGTTCTGGTGGCCATCTCGGAAACAGAATACACCAAGGTCAAGAAAGGAGACAAGGTGAACCTGACGGCAGACGCCCTTCCCGGCAAGTCCTTCGAAGGCACTGTGGGCCGGCTCTACCCCACCATGGACGCCGCAACGCATACATTCAACGTGGAGGTGGTGGTTCCCAACAACCGCCGCGAACTGCGCCCGGGAATGTACGTACGGGCCAGCGTCAACTTTGGCGACAGCCGCAACATAGTGATTCCGGACAGCGCGGTGCTCAAGATGCAGGGTGCAGGCACCCGCACCGTATTCGTGGTTGACGGCGATGGCACGGCTCAGATGCGCCTCGTAACCCTCGGGCGCCACTGGGACGGCAAATATCAGGTGCTGGAAGGCCTGGAAGAGGGCGACCAGGTGGTATACAAGGGCGCCTCGGTGCTCAAAGCAGGACAGGAAGTGCAAATCCAGTAAGCTATGAGCATCTACCGCACAGCCGTCAATCATCCGGTGACGACCGGCCTGGTCTTCATCGCCTTTATGATATTCGGTATCTACTCGCTCACGAAGCTCTCCATCGCCCAGTTCCCCGAGTTCGATTCCAATACCATCATGGTGATGTCTTCGTACCCGGGAGCCAACGCCGCCGACATCGAGACCAACCTCACCAAGGTGCTGGAGAACTCGCTCAACGGCGTCGAGAACCTCAAGGAGCTCACTTCCCGCTCGCGGGAGAATATATCGCTCCTAACCCTCACTTTCGAATACGGCACAGACATAGAGGAGGCCACCAACAACGTCCGCGACAAGCTGGACATGGTCAACTCGGCGCTGCCCGACGGCGCCTCGGTGCCCGTCATCTTCAAGTTCAGCGCCGACGATATGCCCATCATGCTGCTCACGGCAACCGCCCAGGAGAGCATACAGGGGCTCGACAAGATTCTGGACGACCGCCTCGCCACTCCCCTCGCCCGTGTGCCCGGTGTAGGTACTGTGAGCGTCAGCGGCGCCCCCACGCGCGAGATCCAGGTCTACTGCGACCCTACACGCCTGCAGGCTTACGGCCTCACGATCAGCAGCATAGCCGCAGTCATCTCTGCAGAGAACAAGAACCTCCCTTCCGGCAACATAGACATCGGTTCCGAGACCTACACCCTCCGCGTGCAAAAGGAATTCAGCGACCCCAGTGAGTTGCTGGACATCGTCGTAGGCTCCGCAGCGGGCCGCACGATATACCTGCGCGACGTCGCCACCGTGCGCGACGGCAGCGAGGAACGCGAGCAGGAGTCTTACACAGACGGCGAGCGCTCCGCCCGCATAGTCATACAGAAGCAGAGCGGCGCCAACACCGTAAACGTCATACGCGGCGTCAAGAAGCAGCTGGAGAAGATACGGCCCAACCTCCCCGCCGACGTCGACGTTACCGTGCTGGTGGACGGTTCCACGGAAATCATCAACACCATCAAGACGTTGAGAGACACCATCATCATCACATTCATAGTGGTTATGCTGGTGGTGTTCCTGTTCCTCGGAAACTTCCGCTCCACGCTCATCATCGTGCTGAGTATCCCCATCGCCCTGCTGGCCTCGCTGGTATACCTTGCGATGACTGGCAACACGCTGAATATCATTTCGATGTCGGCCCTCGCCATTGCCATCGGCATGGTTGTGGACGATGCCATAGTGGTGCTGGAGAACGTCTCCACGCACCTTGCCAGGGGCGAGCGCCCGCGCGAGGCGGCCGTACACGGCACCTCCGAGGTGGGCATCTCCGTCATCGCCTCAACCCTTACGATGCTCTGCGTGTTCCTGCCGCTTACGATGATCAAGGGCATGTCCGGCATGATGTTCCGCCAGCTCGGCTGGATAGTGAGCATCATAATGGTCGTTTCCACCACGGCGGCCCTTACGCTCGTGCCCATGCTCTGCTCGCAGCTGCTCAAGCCACGGGAGAAGCATAACCGCCTGTACAATGCGGTCTTCGGCCCCGTAAACCGCTTTATCAACTGGATATCAAGGGGTTACGGACACGTCATCCATTGGGCTACCGGCCACAGGCTGATTGTCATACTTGGCGCCGCCGCCATATTTGCGGCCGTCGTAGCCCTGCTCGCCCCCGGCGTCAAGACCGAGTTCTTCCCCCATAGCGACTCTGACCGCATCTCGGCCAATATCGAACTGCCCATGGGTACGGCCCAGGACGTCACGCGCGAGTTCGCCTTCCGCCTGTACGACGACGTCAAGGCCGAGGTTCCCGAGGCCAAGCGCATCAACTTCACCTTCGG
>JAFZXV010000094.1 GCA_017616595.1 Bacteroidales bacterium | reverse complement strand
GCCGGAGGCGCCGGCGGCGGGGGCCACGTCGGGCTCGCCGTCGCGGCGGCCGAGGAGCTGGACGTTGTCTGCCACTATCTCGGTCATATATTTCTTCTGGCCTTGCTGGTCTGCGTAGGAACGGGTGCGGATGTGCCCCTCCACATAAATCTGGCTGCCTTTGCGGATGAAGCGCTCGGCGAGGTCTGCGAGCTGGCGCCACAGTACGAGGTTGTGCCACTCGGTGGTTTCCCGCAGCTCTCCGTTACGGTCTCTGTAACGGTCTGTGGTGGCAAGTGTAAAGGTGGCTACTTTTGTTGTCTGGCCGGCCTGTGCCGAACCCTGGTCGAGGTAACGTACTTCCGGGTCTCTGCCAACGTTACCGATTAAGAGTACTTTGTTCAATGAAGGCATAATTACAATAAAATTTAATAGTTTAAGCGGTCTCAAATATAATCAATTATTTCGGAAATGCCCGAAGAATTTGTTACTTTTGCATTCTGATGTACGAATTGCTGGAAAAGATAAACAGCCCCGCAGACCTCAAGGCCCTTCCCCCGGAAGACCTTGAGCGCCTCTGCCAGGAACTCCGTGACTATATAATCAACTGCTGCGCAGAGAATCCCGGCCACCTGGCCTCGAGCCTCGGCGCCGTGGAGCTCATAGTGGGCTACCATTACGTATTCGACAGTCCCGCAGACAAGATAGTCTTCGACGTAGGCCACCAGGCATACGCCCACAAGATACTCACCGGCCGCCGTGAGGCCTTCAAAGAAAACCGTAAGGAAGGCGGCCTCGCCGGATTCCCCTCCCGCTCGGAGAGCGAATACGACGCCTTTGGCGCCGGCCACTCCTCCACCTCCGTGTCCGCCGCGCTCGGCCTGGCGGAGGCCGCCCGCCAGCAGGGCCTCCGCAACAAGGTCGTTGCCCTCATCGGCGACGGAGCCCTCACCGGCGGCCTCGCCCTGGAGGGCCTCAACAACGCCGGCTCCGGCAAAGCGGACCTCCTCGTCATCCTGAACGACAACAACCAGTCCATAGACGGCAACACCGGCGCCCTGCACAACAACCTCCTGAGGATCACCTCGAGCGTGCGCTACAACCGCCTCAAGAACCATATCTGGAACCGCCTCGGCCCCAGCCGCCTGCGCGAATCCATCCAGAGGCTCACGCACAACGTAAAATCCTCCGCCGTACGCGACTCCGGAGGCGACCTCTTCGAGGCCCTCGGCTTCCGCTACTTCGGCCCCATAGACGGCAACGACATAGCCCAGGTGGTGACCACGCTCCGCAAACTCAAGAATATCGGCGGCCCGCGCCTGCTGCATTGCTACACCGTCAAGGGCAAGGGCTACCCCGCAGCGGAGCAGGATCCCGTGGTCTGGCACGCCCCCGGCAGGTTCGACCCCAAAACCGGCGAGCGCATCAAAGGGGTGCACAAGGCAGACCGCTACCAGGACGTCTTCGGCGCCACCCTGTGCGACCTGGCGGAAGACGACCCCCGCATAGTAGGCATAACTCCCGCAATGGCAACGGGTTGCGGTATGACGGAGTTCGCCCGCCGCTTCCCGGACAGGTTCTACGACGTAGGCATCGAGGAGGAGCACGCCGCCACGTTCTCCGCAGGCCTCGCAGCCGGCGGCCTCAAGCCCGTCTGCAACATCTACTCGTCCTTCGCCCAGCGCTCGTACGACCAGATTATCCACGACGTTGCCCTGCAGGGCCTCCCCGTGGTCTTCTGCTTCGACCGCGCCGGCCTCGTGGGAGAAGACGGCGCCACGCACCAGGGAGCCTTTGACATGGCGGCCTACCGCAGCATCCCCGGCACCACCGTCGCAGCGCCCAAAGACGAGGTGGAACTCCGTAACCTGATGTTTACCGCACTCCAGCAGGAGCACGGGCCGTTTATAATAAGGTACCCGCGCGGAACGGGCGAGGGGCTCGAATGGAAAGGCACCCCGTTCTCCGAACTCACGGTGGGCAAGGCGTACGAGCTGCTGTACGGCTCAGACATAGCCATAATCGCCACCGGCCCCGTGACCAACAGGGCGATGGAGGCCGCAAGCGCGTTCCCGGGGCGCGTGGGCGTATATCACTTCCCGTTCGTCAAGCCGCTGGACACCGCTATGCTGGACAAGATAGCATCCCGGTACGCACAAGTCGTCACGGCCGAGGACGGATGCCTCGCGGGCGGCTTCTTCGGCGCTGTGAGCGAGTACTTTACGAGCCACGGGCGCGACGTGTCCGTGCACCCGCTCGGCATAGCCGACGAGTTCGTGGCCCACGCCCCGCAGGCGCGCCAGAGGCAGCGCTACGGCCTGGATGCAGACAGCATGCAAAAAATCTTGCAAAAGTTTTTGCAGAATTCAAAATAATGCTTACCTTTGCACTCCCTTTAAGGGGCATTGACATATTGCCGATGTAGCTCAGATGGCCAGAGCGTGTGATTTGTAATCTCAAGGTCGTGGGTTCGATTCCCTCCATCGGCTCATCGCAGTTTAATTCCGGGCAAGTACCAGAGTGGCCAAATGGGGCAGACTGTAAATCTGCTGGCGCACGCCTACGGTGGTTCGAATCCATCCTTGCCCACAAAGCGGAAGAGAAGCAACTTCCATTATGCGGGGTTCGTATAACGGCTATTATGTCAGCCTTCCAAGCTGAAAATGGGAGTTCGATTCTCCTACCCCGCTCAAAGTTTGCCGATGTAGCTCAGGG
>JAFZXV010000093.1 GCA_017616595.1 Bacteroidales bacterium | reverse complement strand
CTTATGGCAAAGAACCTCCTGACCGAGGAGTTCCCCGTCACGGGCGCCGAGGTTTACCAGCAGAAACGCAGCTGGTTCTGGGAAGGAGACGTTAACTCTCTGGAGGGCATCGGGCGCTTCGTACTCGGCCTTTCAGACGAGATTACAGTAGAAGAAGGCCCCCTGCTCAAGGCCTGGCTCTCCGGGAAGGGCGCCAATATCCAGAAAAAATTCTCCACCGGGCGCAAGCGCTGACGCGGGTCACTGACATTTTTAAACCTTATGAAAAAGAAATCCGTTCAATTACTGACGCTGTTGCTGGCGCTTTGCGTTACAGCCTGCCAGATTCCTTTCTTCAACCAGAAGACGCCCGCGGGCTATGTTCGCTACTGCGCCTTTCTCCTGAATTCCCAGGGTCTGTATGCCGATTCTCCTGAATGGCGCGCCAAGATGAAGGAGGTCTTTGCCGAAGCCTCTAAGATTTCTTCTATGGACGAGGCCCACGACGTCGTGACTGCTGCGGCAAAAATAGCCGGCGGCAAGCATTCTTTCCTTGCGGCGCCTGTCTCGGATACGGCATCTTACCCCGAGTGTACGCCGGAAGTCAAGCTGCTGGAGGGCAACATCGCTCATGTCAGATTGCCGTTCCATACAGGAGACCGCATCAGCGACTCGCTTTACATATATACCGTATCAGATTTCCTCCGCCAGCATCATGATGCCAAGGGCGTCATCGTAGACCTCAGGGGCAACACCGGAGGCAATATGTACCCGATGATCGCATCAGTGGGCGCACTGATTCCAGACGGCATCATCATCAGCTTCAAGAGCCGCAAGCGTACGACACCGATATCATTGCAATTAGTGCTCAGGTCGTACGGAGTCTCCCTGGAAGAAGGCGATAGATTCCCAGCCTCCGTGCCCATTGCCGTATTGACCGACGGAGAGACAGCCAGCTCCGGCGAGGCCACCCTTATCTGCTTCCGCGGGCTTGAGAACGTACGCACCTTCGGCGCCCCGACTGCAGGATACGCCAGCGGCAATGTAACCCACTATCTTGCAGACGGTTACCGTCTCGCCATCACCCACTCGCTCGACAAAGCCCGCACCGGCGAGCTCTTCTGCGACGACCCCATCGCACCCGATGTCCTCACAGACACTCCGCTGGAGGATGCCATAAGCTGGATGCAATAGCGCCAGCGCTGCCCTCTCTGGCGCAGGTCCGAAAAAAGTTGGGGGTCCTGCGCCGCAAATCCTTGATATATGCTCTGCAGTGGCGCAGGTACCGGCATTAAAAACGGACCTGCGCCAAGGGGGACTGCAAACTAATACAAAGGAAGCACCAACGACTCGGATTCTCCGGGTTGAAGGAGGCGGGTCTTGCCAAAGGCGCGCAGAAGCGGGCCATAGCGGCAGGACAAATAAAAGCAAATAACAGAAACAGTGGAACAACTGCGGTTTTCATAAGGCGAAATTACGTAATTATTTTTACCTTAGCACCCTGATTCGAGAAAAAGATGTCTCACCTGGGAGAGATAATATCGCTGGTTGTTGCTTTGTCGTGGACCGTGACCGCCTTGTTTGCAGACAAGGCGAGCCGCAGGATGGGAGCGCTGCCCACCAATATCATACGACTGGTGCTGGCATCGATCTTCCTGGCAATCATCCTTTGGGTGGGCGTGGGGCATCCCTATCCGGTATATGCAGATGGCACCGCCTTGGCGTGGCTTGCGGCATCTGCGCTTGTTGGTTACGTCTTCGGCGACTGGTGCCTGTTCAATTGCTACGTCACCATCGGGGCGCGTTTCGGACAACTGTTTATGACTTTGGCGCCTCCTATGGCGGCAATCGCCGGCTGGGCCATTCTGGGAGAGACTCTCAGCAGGAAGTCGGGGCTTGCAATGGCCGTAACGCTTTGCGGTATAGCGA
This sequence comes from Bacteroidales bacterium, assembly GCA_017616595.1. Classification (GTDB taxonomy): domain Bacteria; phylum Bacteroidota; class Bacteroidia; order Bacteroidales; family UBA932; genus Cryptobacteroides. The sequence goes on along the minus strand of JAFZXV010000093.1, from coordinate 5,950 downwards.
TTTCCATACTCAGCAGGGGCGAAAGGCGCCAGGTACGGCTGACCCTGCCGTTAAAGGGCATCCTGCTTGGGCTGGGTGCCGGCCTTGGCCAGGGCGTGGGCCTCGTGCTAAGCAAGGTCGGAATGGAGCACTACGCATCTGTCGTTCCGTCGGATGCGCCTGCGGCGATGGGCACCCTGCTACCGTTTGCCTCGACTATGATACGTGCCGTAATCGGCGGTGCCGGTTTCCTCGTACTGATGGCACTGCAGAAGAAGACATATCAGCTGAAGTCTGCGGCACACGACCGCCGTGGCCTCGGTTATGCGCTGATACTCACGCTCTTCGGCCCTGTGCTGGGCGTATCGCTTTCGCTTATGGCCGTGCGCTATACCTCGGCCGGCATCGCCTCCACGTTGATGGCGCTCACGCCGGTCTTCATCCTGATTCCTTACGCCTTCATCTACCACCAGCGCATCAAGGCCCGAGAACTCTTGGGCGTCGCGGTCAGTATGACCGGCGTCGCGCTGTTTTTCCTGCTGTAAACCATGGATCTCAAAAAGTACAGATATCACTTGCTGGCACTGGCCGTCGTGGCTGTGTGGGGGGTGACGTTTGTGTGCACCAAGGTGCTGATCGGGGCCGGGATGCATCCGGTGGCGATATTCTTCATAAGGTTCACTATGGCATATGCCGGAATCTGGGCTTATATAGCACTCACAAAGCATAAGACAAAGCTGTGGTACGGATGGAAGGACGAGCTGGTTTTCCTGATACTCGGAGTGTCCGGCGGATCGTTCTACTTCCTCACGGAGAATACCGCCCTTGCAAACACACAGGCAAGCAACGTGGCTTTCCTGGTCTGCTCCGCACCCCTCTTTACGGCATTGCTCACCCTGGTTTACAAACGCTTTGGCAAAGACCGCTTTGCCAGGAGCCTGGAGGACATACGCATAGGATGGCCGCTCGTAGGCGGCACCCTGCTCGCACTCGCAGGCATGGCGCTCGTGCTCTTTGACGGCTCAAGGCTGCAGCTTTCTGCCAAAGGCGACTTGCTGGCAATCGGGGCGGCGCTCTGCTGGGCGGTGTACAGCCAGTTCATGGGACAGATGACAAGGGACTACGGCGCAGTTACATCAACGCGCAAGGTATTCTTTTACGGACTCCTTACCATACTCCCCTTCCTCGGAGGGCAGGCAGACTCCTTCAGCGTGCTGGGACAGACCGTGGTCTGGGCCAACCTCCTTTTCCTCGGGCTTGTGGCGTCGCTGGTGTGCTTCCTCCTGTGGAACATAGTGATAGACAAGGTAGGCAACGTAACTTCAACAAACTACGTTTATCTGAACCCGATATTCACCCTGCTCACGGCAATGGTCTTCCTTGGAGAAAAGATGACGCCGCTCGCCGGACTCGGCTGCGCAGCCATCCTTGCCGGAGTAATATGGGCCGGAAAGAGATAGAAACAAAACATTGATTATGAACAAGATACTTAAATCGCTCATTGCCGCAGGCCTGCTTGCAACGGTGCAGACGGCCGCCCTGGCCCAGGACTTTTACCTGATGCCCGCATTTGCCGACGGTATGGTCTATTTCAACAACCAGCGCCCCGCACAGGGTAAGCTCAATATCAGCGTGCTCGACAACACCCTCCGTTTCCTGGACGCAGACGGCAAGGAACTGGCGGCCACGGACAACGGCAACATCACCAAAGTCCGCATAGACACCGTCTGGTTCCTGCACTCCAACGACGCCTACTACCGTATGTACCCCCTTGCCGTAGGAGTAGGAGTAGCCCTCAAGCACGACCTCCGGGTCATCCCGGAAGCTAAGAAAGGAGCCTACGGAACCACTTCCCAAACCAGCTCCATCAACCAGAAGAGCGTACTTTACGCAGACGGCGTAACCTACAACCTCAACACAGACAGAAAGGCACAGTACGAAGAAACCGACATCCTCTTCCTCTACAAAGACGATGCAGTCCTGTACCTCAACAAACGCAACCTCCGCAAAGTCTTCCCCGCCCACAAAGAAGACATAGACGCCTGGTTCAAGGCCGGAAACACAATCCCGGACACCCTGGAAGAACTTCTCCCCCTCCTCCGCACCTGGACTGAATAACAAATAAATACATATACAAAAAAGAGTTCGCCCGCGTGGACGAACTCTTTTTTGTATTGAAAAATGGTCATTGTTAATAAATTGTGGAAAAAATTGTAAGAATATGGAACAAAGTGGAAAATTTCTTTATATCTTTGCAATTGCGTATAAGAATAATTATGGTCACATTCATCGGTACATACACCGCAAAGGTAGACGACAAGGGCAGACTGGTGCTCCCTGCCGCCGTACGGCGTGTTATGCCCGTGGGTGGAGATATGAGGTTTGTAATCAAAAAAGGAATCTTCGACGATTACCTGGAGATGTCCACGTACGAAGCGTGGACATCCGAGGCCGAAGATACCAAGGCTAAGCTCGACTTCTTCAACGACGAGCACGTGCAGTTCTGGAGAGAATATATGCGCGGCATAGAAGTGGTCGAGCCGGACGCCAAACTGGGGCGAATCTCCATTCCCCGTAATCTTCTTGACGCAATCGGTGTAACCAAGGAAGTGGTTTTCCTGGGCATTGGCAGCAAACTGGAAGTATGGGCGAAGGAATCTTACGAGCAGTCCCGCATCCCCAACGCAAAATTTGTCTCCATTGCCAGAAGCCTCTCCCGTCAGTAGGAGTAGCAGGCAATGAGCGAATATCACAACTCCGTACTCCTCAAGCAAAGTGTAGACGCCCTGATGACAAACCCGTCGGGACGCTATGCAGACGCCACTTTCGGCGGCGGCGGCCACTCCCGGGAGATTCTCTCCCGCCTGGCGCCCGACGGCCGCCTCATTGCCTTTGACAGAGACGCAGACGCCCTTGCCAACGCTCCGCAGGACCCTCGTTTCACGCTGATACACAATAATTTCAGATTCATACATAATTATGCTCTAATCGAGGCCCCCGACGGCCTGGACGGCATCCTTGCCGACCTTGGAGTAAGCTCGCATCAGTTCGACACTGCAGAGCGCGGCTTCTCTTTCCGCTGGGACGCACCCCTCGATATGCGAATGAATGTGCAGGGCGCCAAAACCGCCGCTGACATTGTCAATTCTTATACGCAAGAAGAATTGGAAAGGATCCTTAAAATCTACGGTGAGGTCGATAACGCCCGCAAGCTCGCGCAGCTCATCGTAGCCGCACGGGCGAAGGCTCCTATCCACTCCACCGGCGACCTCGGCAACGCCGTGGCGGGAGCCCTGCCTTCTTTCGCTGAGCATAAATACCTCGCTAAGGTCTACCAGGCCCTCAGGATAGAGGTTAACGACGAGATGCGCGCCCTGGAGAAATTCCTTCAGGGAGCCGCAAAGTCGCTGCGCAAAGGCGGGCGGCTCGCAGTCATCACCTATCACTCCCTGGAAGACCGCATGGTCAAGAACTTCATCCGCAGCGGCCGCACGGACGGAGTTGAAGAAAAAGACGTATACGGCCGCAGCGCCGCTCCCCTCTCGCCCGTCGGACGCAAGCCCGCCACGCCGGAGGAGTCGGAAATAAGCAGCAACACAAGGGCCCGCAGCGCAAAGCTCAGGGTGGCAGAAAAGAACTGATATGGACAAGACCTGGAAGATACAGGACCTCGGAAGAGGCCTGGCCAACAGCCTTGGCGCGATGCTGAGGGGCGAGTTTCTGCTCCGCCTCAACGTCGGGCGCTACTTTATCCATATCGTCTATGCCTTCTTCCTCATCGCAATGGTCATATGGATGAGTCTGATGATAGAGAACACCATGACCAAGGTCGAGCACGGCAAGGCGGAACTGCGGGAGCTGGAGATAGTACATACGCAGAAGGTATTCGACCTGGTGAGCCTGAGCAAGCGCTCGTCGGTACGCAACCTGCTGGAACAGAAAGGCTCAAAGGTTACCGAGCCCACGGAGCCTGCAACATTGATTGTTAAATAATATGGACGTAAGCGGCAACATAAAGAAGAACAGAGACCGTATAGGAGTGATCCTGTACGTCATCTACGTGATGCTGCTGCTCGCGTCCGTGCTGCTGTTCGTCAAGATAGTGGGCATACAGATCTTCTTCCGTCCCGAGCCCAAGATTGCTACAGCCCTCACGCCCACCAGCCGCGCGCGCACAATAGAACCAGTGCGTGGCAACATCATAGACAGCAAGGGCCGCCTGCTGGCGATGTCCTGCCCCACCTACCAGATTGCCATGGACTGCACCGTGCGCCGCGAGGAGTTTGCCGCAGACAAGAAAGACGGCATGGAAAAGGAGCAGAGATGGCTGGAGAAGGCCCGCGAGCTCAGCGTGGAGCTGGCCAAGGTCTTCCCTGAGAAGACGTCGGACCAGTACTACAAGCTCATCTGCGACGGCAGGCGCAACGGCAAGAAGTATCTCAAGTTCGGCAAGCCGGTAGACCGCAACGTATACAACCGCATCAAGACATTCCCGCTCTTCAATGAGTCACGTTACAAGGGAGGCCTCATAGCGGAGCAGAAGAACATCCGCATATATCCGTACGGCAAGCTCGCACGCCGCACCATAGGCTTCGTGAGGGACAACAGTTCCTCCGTGGGCAATACCCACGTGGGCCTGGAGGGCAAGTTCGACTATGTGCTCCACGGGCAGGAAGGCAAAGAGTGGCTCAAGGTTACCGACTACGGGCGCGTGCAGGATAACGACAGTACGCGTACGCGCGCAGAGGACGGCAAAGACATCCGCACCACCATCAATATAGACTATCAGGACATAGCCTTCCGCGCCCTCTACGGGCAGATCCAGGAAGAGACCGACCTGGAAGGCGCATGCCTCGTGCTGATGGAGAGCGCAACCGGAGCCATCCGCGCCATGGTCAACCTGTACAGGGACGGAGACAACCCCGACTTTGAGGAGGTGAGCAACCTTGCGATAGGCCGCGCAATCGAGCCCGGCAGCGTCTTCAAGACCGTAACCCTCATGCAAGTGCTCTCCGACGGCTACGTAAAGAGCCTGGAAGACCTCATCCCCACCAACCACGGGGTGATCAAGGGCGTAAAGACCATCCCGCAGGACGTCCACATCCTGGACCACGAGCGCATCCACAAGACCAACACCATCTCCGTCATCGACGGCTTCAAGATATCTTCCAACTATGTGTTCGGCACGCTGGCGGTAAGCAATTACAGCAAGAAGCCGATGCGCTTCATAGAGAACATCCACAGCTACAAGCTTGCCGAGGCATTCGACTTCGACCTCGCCGGCCTGGCAGCGCCCACAATCCCCTCGCCCAAAGACAAGAACCGCTACTGGAGCATGAGCGACCTGGCGGTGATGGGCTACGGATACGGCACCAGGGAGACTCCCCTCCATATCCTCTCGTTCTACAATGCCATTGCCAACAAGGGCAAGATGATGAAGCCGTATCTGGTGGAAGACATAGAGAAAGACGGCGTGGTCAAGAACCGCCGCGGCCCCGCCCTGATGTCTACGATATGCAGCAAGGCAGTGGCCGACACAATAACCCGCGCCCTCAAGGCCGTTACCGAGGAAGGTACTGCAAAGCGGCTCAAAGATGCCAAATGCCCCGTCGCAGGCAAGACGGGAACGTCTTTCGGCACATATGAGGGCGGTTCCTACAAAGACGAATACGGACGCCGCAAGTACCAGGGAACCTTCGTAGGCTTCTTCCCCGCAGACGACCCTAAGTACAGCGTCATCTGCACCGTCTTCAGCAAGCCCACGTCCAAGTCTTTCCAGGGCGGCGGCATCCCTGCACGCGCAATCAAGGAGCTCGTCAACGGGCTCTACGCTATAGACCCTTGTTTCCAACCACGTTTAGAGGCAGCAAAATGAAACTGAGCGACATCATACGCAACTGCGGAGTCATCTCCTGCAACGGCAGCACCGATATCGAGATCGGCGCAGTGTGCAACGATTCCCGCAAAGTGG
>JAFZXV010000092.1 GCA_017616595.1 Bacteroidales bacterium | reverse complement strand
CTTTATGTTCGTGCTGCCCTTCACCCGCTATATGCACATTCCGGCGGAGATGATGCTCAACCCGATGCGCAACGCCGGCCTGCCCATTCGTCATCCCAGAAAGGGTTTTGCAAGGATGGAGGTGCTCAGTTGCCCCGGCTGCGGCGTATGCATAGACGCCTGCCCCATGAGCGTCAAGAAGGGGAACCTCAAGGATTGCACCGTCTATCTCAACCGCCAGATCCGCCGCGGCAACGAGCGCCGCATAGAGGAAATCAGCGACAAATGCCTTCTCTGCGGCAAGTGCGAGGCGGTCTGCCAGGTGGGCGTCGAGGGCCCTGCGCTCCGCATCGCCCAGCGCGCCTCCCGCCAGTACGGACTGAGTCCGGATTATTCGACAATTGACCCTTCCGTCATCCAGGCATCACCTTCTGTCATCTCGACCGGAGCGCAGTGGAGTGGAGAGATCTCCCCCAAAGTACTGTACTTCTCCGGCTGCATGACCCGCCTCACGCCATCCATCGGCAAAGCTGTCTGCTCGCTGCTGGGCAAAGCCGGGGTGAACTACCTCTGGGCCGACCGGGAAGAAGGCCTCTGCTGCGGCAGGCCGCTGCTGATGGCCGGCCGCACCGACGCCGCGATGCAGTTGGTGCACAAAAACGAAGAATTCATCAAGGCAAGCGGCGCAGATACCTTGCTCCTGAGTTGCCCCATCTGCTATAAGATATTCACCGAGCAGTACAATCTGCCCGGCATCAGGGTGGTTAATTACGTAAACTATTTCTCGGAACTGATGGACGAGGGCAGGCTGAAGTTCGAGAAAGGCGACGTCTTCTACGTCTTCCACGACCCTTGCGAGCTCGGCCGCGGCTGCGGCATCTACGAGGCGCCACGGCGCCTGATCGGCCGCGCCGCCGGCATTGCCGAGGCTCCCAGGAACCGCGCAGAGAGCATCTGCTGCGGCGGCTCGCTCGGCAGCCTCACCCTGGGCTTCAAAGACCGCGAAGCAATGACGCTCAAAGCCCTGGACAACCTCTACGAGAGCCGAGCCGACGCCATCGCCACCGCCTGCCCCCTGTGCCTCGCCACCTTCAGCCGCTACTCCACCCGCCCCGTCCGCGACATCGCCGAGGTCCTTGATGCCCAGAGCGGGTAAGGGTACAGTTTTACGAAAAATGCTTATTTTTGCAGGACTTAAAAGCTCAAGAAAATGAAGAGAATCCTCATTACACTCGCGGCGGCGGTGCTGTGCACGCTTTCCGCACTCGCTCAAAACGACAATGCAGACAACATCATCGGCAAATATATCTGCGGCACCGGCAAAGATGCCTATAAGGTAGAAATCACCAAGCAGTCCGACGGATACAAGTGCCAGATCTTCTGGGTAGCCGACCCTCTGGACGAGAACGGCAAGCCCAGCCTCGACACCAAGAATCCAGACAAATCGCTCCGCAGCGTACCTATGGACAGAGTCGTTCTCTTCAAGGGCCTTAAATACGACGCCGAGAAGAAACACTGGAGCGACACCAAGATCTACGATCCCAATCGCGGCATCAAGGTAAAGGTTACTATCAGCTTCGACGACCCCAAGACCCTCAAGGTCCGCGGCACCGTGCTCGGCATAGGCGAGACTGTTACCTGGAACAGAATATAAGAAAGGATATTCCCCGGCAAATTGAGACAATCTGGCACAAACGGTGTCAGATTGTCTTGTTTTTGGCAATGGTCCCGGGTTTGCAGGCAGGTAATGTGGCTCCAGGGAGGAGTCAGGCTTATTAAAAGTTTTTGAATTATGTTACCTGTTAGAAGAATGCAAGACAGCTGGTTGCCAGACATTTTCAACGACTTTTTCGACAACAGCTGGATGACCAGGACAAATTACACGGCTCCTGCCATCAACGTAATTGAGAATGAAAAAGAGTACGATGTGGAACTTGCCGCACCGGGGCTCGACAAAGAAGACTTCAAGGTCCACGTAGACGAGGAGGGTTACCTTCACATCGATATGGAAAAGAAATCCGAGAACAAGGAAGGCAAGAAACACGGACGCTACCTGCGCCGCGAATTCTCCTACGAGAAGTTCCAGCAGACCCTGCTTCTGCCCGACGACGTAGAGCGCGAGAAGATCGAGGCCAAGGTCGAGAAGGGTGTCCTCAACATCCATCTCCCCAAGAAGGAACTCATCCAGAAACCCGCTTCCGTCAAGCAGATAGACATCCATTAATCGCCCGTCCGATAAGAAAAGCGCGGCCCCCTCGGGTCGCGCTTTTCTTATTGCTATTCTTTATACAGCCCCTCCCTGGAGAGGAGGTGGTCGAGGTTGCCGAGGCCGTACATAGCCACGGCGGTAACCACGGCCGAGTGCTCCATATACTCGGGAATGAGCTTGTTGTAGACGTCGCTCTCTGTGTGCCAGATCTCGCGGTAGTCGAAGTTATAGCCGCGCGGATCGGTCTCCCGGAACGAGATTGTGGGCACTCCGTTCATTGCAAAGTAGGCGTGGTCGCTGCCGCCGGCGCCGCGTGGCCTCGGCCCGGCAGGGCCTTCCCTCTTTTCCACCGTAAACGGCACGTCGGAATAGTCAGTCAAAGGTTTGCAGACCTTCACGAAGTCGTCGTACATTGCAGGAGGCACGCTTACGCTAGTGGCCATGGTGGGCCCGCCGTCGCGGTTGAAGTAGTTGGATATCTTGTCCAGCGGCACCGTCTTGTTCTCCACAAAGTACTTGGAACCCAGCAGGCCGAACTCCTCCCCCGTCCAGATACAGAACATCAGGGTGCGCTTGGGCTTGGCCCCGGAAGCGGCAAGCAGGCGCGCCGCCTCCATCGTCACGGATGTGCCGTTGCCGTCGTCCACGGCTCCGCAGCCGGTGTCGTAAGAATCGAGATGCCCGCCGGCGAGCACATACTCCTTGGGATACTTGGTTCCCTTGATTATGCCGATGATGTTGTGGTACTTGACCGGACCGCGGTAGAAATGGTTGCGGATGTCGAACTCCAGGAAGAACGTTTCCTTGCGTTCAACTTTATTCTTTACTATGGCAAACTGGTTCTCGTCCATGATGATGTCGCATACCTTGGGGAGCGTCTCCATGGTGATGTCGTAGCAGCCGGCGCGGTCGTACATAACCTGCAGGGGCACCTTGGCGGCACGGATGAAGCCGAGCACGCCTGCATCCACCATTTCCTTGTAGAACAGAGCGGTACCCTTCTCGTACGGGAGCATCTCGCGCGGTGCATCGCGGTGCTCGAAGTTCCAGCGGCGGATCTCCATATTCTTGCGGGCAATCTCGTCGTTGCGTGACATTATGGCGTTGCGGACGCTGTCTGCCTTGGGGGTGGCGTCGATTGCCATACCGTTGGATTCTGCATCAAGCAGCACCCAGGCGCCCTTCAGGGCACCTTTCATCCGTTCCATCTCCATACGCGAGTGCGGCTCGATAAGCACGTGGCCGAGCTGCTTGCCATGCGTACCGGCGGTGTATGCGGGTGTGCCGAAGTGCAGCACCATCCCGTCTTCGCTCAGCATACGGCCGAACCAGGGACCGCGGTTGAAGCCGACGGGTATCTCCCCTGCTTCCTGCACCATAACCTCGAGGCCCCAGGACTCGAACTGTTCCTTTACCCAGGCTTCCGCCTCGGTAAGGGCCGCGGAGCCTATGGGGCGTCCGCCGATTACATTGGCAAGATGGTCTGCGTGCTGCATTGTGCGGTTGTCGGTCTTGCCGAGATCCAGCACAGACTTCACTACCTTATCCTGGGCCATCGCCCCGAATGCGACACTGACGGCCAGCACGACCGTCAGCATCTTCTTTAATCCATTGTACATAAGCTATTTGGCGGGGATGTTCACAAGTACCTTCTGCAGGAAATCCCAGACTTTCTGGACGGAAGGGATGAAGGCGCGCTCGTCGGGAGAATGGGGACTCAGGAGGGTGGGACCCATGGAGACCATATCCCAGTGAGGATAGGCGCCTGCGAGAATGCCGCACTCGAGGCCGGCGTGGATTGCCATAATGAGGGGCTCCTTGCCGAACATATCCTTATAGACCTTCTGCATAACGGCACGGATCTCCGAGTTGGCGTTGGGCGCCCAGCCGCTGTAGCCGCCGGAGAATGCGATGCGTATGCCGGCAAGCTCGAAGACGGCCTTCATCCTTGCGGCGAGGGCGGCCTTGGCGGAATCTACAGAAGAGCGCATCAGGCAGCTGAGGAAGAACTCGCCGCGGTAGATCTTGACCATAGCAAGGTTGTTGGAAGTCTCTACCATTCCGGGCATTGCGTCGCTCATACGCTCTACGCCGTCGGGGCAGGCAAGGATGCAGCGGACGAAGCGGAGTGCGGACTCCTCGCTCACGTACTTGCAGTCTTCGTGGTCGCAGACCTCGCCGGGTGCGCACACGTAAGGCTCGAAGACCACCTGCAGGCCGGGATCGGTAGCGGCATACTCGGCCTTGAGCGCCTTGGCTATGCGGGCAACTGCGCGCTTTACCGCGGCAACCTTCTTCTTATGTACATACACGGTGGCGAATGCCTCGCGCGGGATTGCGTTGCGGAGAGTGCCGCCCTCGAGGTCGACGAGCTTGACTCCGTGCCTCTCGAGCAACGGCAGCAGCACGCGGGCGATAAGACGGTTTGCGTTGGCCCTGCAAAGGATGATATCCATTCCGGAGTGACCTCCCTGGCATCCCTTGACGGCAAGCGAGTAGCACAGGTGGGCGCGGGGTTCCTTCTTGCGGCGATAACGGGCACGTGCAACGGCATCGAGGCCGCCGGCGCAGCCAACGTACAACTCCCCTTCCGTCTCGGAATCGAGGTTGATGAGGATATCTCCCTTGAGGATGCCGGGCTTGAGGGCGTTTGCACCGGTCATGCCGGTCTCCTCGTCGTAGGTAACGAGAATCTCGATGGGGCCGTGCTTGACCTCAGGGGATTCCGCCACAGCCATTGCCAGGGCCACGCCGAGGCCGTTGTCGGCTCCGAGGGTGGTGCCTTTTGCGCGCAGCCATTCACCGTCCACCCAGGTCTCGATGGGATCCTTTACGAAGTCGTGCTCGACGTCTGCGTTCTTCTGGGGAACCATATCCATATGCCCCTGTAGCACCACGGTCTTGAGGTTCTCGTAGCCGGGAGTGGCGGGAACGCGCATGATGACGTTGCCGGTCTCGTCGGCAAAGGCCTCGATCTTGTGCTCAGCAGCCCAGTCGAGGAGGAACTTGCGGACTATTTCTTCGTGCTTGGAAGGACGGGGGCAACGAGTGAGGGAATAGAAGTTATTCCACACTACGGAAGGTTGTAAATCTTTGATAGTCATAGTGATATTATTGATTAACGATTTTCCAGCGGCGGTGTGTCCAAAGGTAGTTCCATGGCTGCTTGCGGATATCTTCCTCAAGCAGGGCGTAGTATTTGGACATTATCTCTTCGGATGTGGATTCCGAGGCGTTTTGGCATATGGGGATATAGCGGAATATGTACTTCCCGCGCTCCACCTCCGGGGTGCTCAGGAAGCAGACGGACATACCCAGTTTGCGGGCAAGGTCTGCAGCGCCCGTCATGGTAACGGTGTCCTGGTTCATGAAGCTGACGTGCAAGGGGTCTTTTTTGGAGAAGTACGGATACTGGTCCGTTATGAAATTGTAAACCTTCTTCTCGTTCCTGTGCTCTATGGCGTAGCGGAGGATGCGACGCGATTCCAGATACCCCTCGAAGGGCTCCGTCATAGGGGCGAGGCGGTTGCGGCGCATAATCTCGTCCCACATCTTGCTGGACTGCTGAAGATAGACGATGCAGACGTTGCTGTTGTCGAATATCATCGGCTTGCCGGTGTAATTGAATGAGGCAAAGCCGCCGTAGAGCTCCCAGTTGCCGGAATGGGACATCAGCACCATCACGCTCGGGGAAGATTCGTACAGGCGGGTGAGCTCGTCCAGGCCATCGAACTCCACGATGCGCTGCCTGTGCAGCCTGCGGGCGCTCGATCCGCCAAACCATACGGCCTCCGCCACCAGGTTGCCAAAGTGGCGGTAGAACCTGTGGCAGATGGTTTTAAGTTCCGAATAGTCTCTTTCCGGGAAGCTGCGGCCAAGGTTTACCATAACGTCGGCCACCCTGTAGCGGAAGACCTTCTCTGCCAGCCAGGACACGACGCGGGCAAAGGCGTAGTGCACCCGGAGCGGCAGCAAGGCGAGCAGCCGCATAAGAGACCTTACGATGACCCTTGGTATTATCATTAATGCAAAATTAAAAATTTTCTTGAAGATTAGCGGGATAATGATTATTTTTGAGAGATTAATCGAACATACAAACAAAATAATCAATAAATCTATGTTTAAAGGACAACCCAAAGGCCTGTTTGCACTGGCACTCGCAAACACCGGCGAGCGCTTCGGTTACTACACCATGCTGGCCATCTTCCTGCTCTTCCTGCAGGCTAAATTCGGCTTCTCCGCGGCTGCGGCAGGCCAGTTCTACGCCATCTTCCTGGCAGCAGTATACTTCATGCCCGTCATCGGCGGCTGGCTGGCAGACAAGATCGGCTTCGGCAAATGCGTCATCACCGGCGTATGCGTGATGTTCACAGGCTACCTGTGCCTCGCCATCCCCACGGACGCCTTTGCCGGACGCGGCTTCGCCCTCGCCCTTATGATAGGCGCACTGCTGCTCATCGCTGTAGGTACAGGCCTCTTCAAGGGCAACCTGCAGGTGCTCGTAGGCAACCTGTACGACGACCCTAAATACTCCGCCAAGCGAGACTCCGCATTCAGCCTCTTCTATATGGCCATCAACATCGGCGCAATGTTCGCCCCCACGGCAGCAACAGCCCTCACCAACAGCCATTTGAAGAGCGCCGGCCTCATCTACAAGGCAGACATTCCCGCCCTCGCGCATCAGTATCTCGGCGGCACCCTGGCAGACGCCTCCGGCCTGGAGGCCCTCAAGGCCGCAATGCCCGGCGAGCAGATTGCTTCCATGGACCTGGCCTCCTTCAGCGAGTACTACATCAACAACCTTTCCACCGCCTACAATATGGGCTTTGCAGTGGCATGCGTATCGCTCATCGTGAGCATCGCCATCTATCTCTGCTGCCGCAGCTGGTTCAAGCACGCCGACGTCAACGCCAAGCAGGCCAAGGCCGGCACCGGCGCACCCGTGCAGGAGCTCACCCCCAAGCAGACCAAAGACCGCATCGTGGCCCTCATCTTCGTGTTTGCAGTGGTCATCTTCTTCTGGATGGCATTCCACCAGAACGGATCTTCGCTCACTTACTTTGCCCGCGACTACACCCAGACAAGCGTATCCGGCCCGCTCCGCATAGGCTTCAGCATCTGGCCGCTCTTCCTTATTGCTGTTTCCATCTACACCCTCTTCGGCATCTTCCAGAGCGAGACCTCCAGGGGCAAGATAATCTGCGGCATAGTAACGGCGGCCCTCTGGGCAGGCGCGTATGCAATCTACGCCGGCATGCCCGAGAGCTTCAGCATCCTGCCTCAGCAGTTCCAGCAGTTCAACCCGTTCTTCGTGGTGGCGCTCACTCCTATCTCCATGGCGATTTTCGGAGCACTTGCATCCAAGGGCAAAGAGCCTTCCGCACCCCGGAAAATCGGCCTCGGAATGTTCGTAGCTGCACTCGGATACCTCATTATGCTGGCGGCTTCCAAAGGCCAGCCCGCTCCGTCCGAGCTTATCAGCGTGGGCGGCGTATCGCCGGATCCCGTGGTTCCCACCTACCTCATCAGCACCTACCTGGTCCTGACCTTCGCAGAGCTGCTGCTGAGCCCTATGGGCATCTCCTTCGTGTCCAAGGTAGCCCCTCCCAAGTTCAAGGGTCTCATGATGGGTCTGTGGTTTGCAGCAACCGCAATCGGCAACTACCTCAGCTCCATCCCCTCGATGCTCTGGAACAACGTTCCCCTCTGGGTCAACTGGACCGTCCTCATGGCACTCTGCGTCATCTCCGGCGTGGTGATGTTCTCTATGCTCCGCAAGCTTGAGGCCGCAACAGCAGACTGATGAAGCAACAGACAATAGACCTTCTGAAGGAATGGGCCGATGAGTACAATCAGCCCAAGTACTTTGTTGAGGATCCCATAGCGTTCCCCCGCGAGTTCGTCAACCGCGGGGCTTCGCTGCAGGATATAGAGATTGCCGCCGTGTTCTCCTCCCACCTTGCGTGGGGCCGCCGCGCAATGATAATCCGCGACTGCGAGCGCCTTTTCGAGCAGATGGAATGGAGGCCGTACGACTATGTGATGTCCGGAGACTACCGCTCCGACGATTCCTCCATCCACCGCACCGTCAAATGGAGCGAGATTGCGGGCATCTGCGGGCGCCTGCGCGAGTGGTACACCTGGCACGACAGCCTTGAGAGCCTGAGTGCCAAGGAGATACGTTCCATAGTGTTCCGCCGCAAAGAAGACCCGCGTGCGCCGGACAAGAAAATCAACCTTATGCGCCGCTGGCTCGTGCGCTGCGACGGCAAGGTTGACCTCGGCCTCTGGAAGCACATCAAACCGGCAGACCTCATAATCCCTCTGGACGTGCATGTTTACGGCCAGGCCAAAGCCCTAGGCCTCACTAGACGCCGGCCCAAAGACCTGCGCACCGCAACCGACATCACAGACAAGTTCCGCGAAATCTGGCCGGAAGACCCGGTTCTCGGAGACTTTGCCCTCTTCGGCTACGGCGTCACACATCCCAACGACTGATGCCCCGACTGTACATACTGAGCGGCTGCAACGGCGCAGGCAAGACCACGGCATCGTACACTATGCTGCCGGAGATCCTGGACTGCCGCGAATTCGTCAACTCAGACGAGTTTGCCAAGAGCCTCTCGCCGTTCGACCCGTCCACCGCATCGGTGTCGGCCAGCCGGTTTATGCTGATGCGCATACAGTTTCTGCTGGACCAGGGCACAGACTTCAGCATTGAGACCACGCTCGCCACGCGCTCGCTCGTATCCATTATCAAAGACGCACGCGAGCGGGGCTACAGCATCACAATACTCTACCTCTGGGTACAGTCGCCGGAGATTGCCATACGCCGCGTTGCAGACCGAGTGAACCACGGAGGCCACAACATCAGCGACGAGGTGCTGCGCCGCCGCTACAGGGTAGGGCTCAAGTACCTGTTCAACACGTATATGCCGCTGTGCGACCGCTGGATCGTGGTAGACAACACCAACAGCCCCTTCACCGTGATAGCAGAAGGCAGCAGCGGGCGCCTGGTCATCAAAGACTCGGATAAATTCAACAAGATAACCGCCCTCGCCAATGAAGAAGGACAGTCTTGAGACGTTTGGCATAACCCTTCCGGAGTTGCGTTCCATAGTGGCGGAAGGCCTCAAAGGCGGAAACTGGTGCGACCTTTACTTTGAGCAGACGGTTTACAACGACCTTTTGCTAAGAGACGGCGCCGTAGCCTCCGGAGGCTTCCATTTCGACTACGGCTGCGGCGTACGCGTGCTTGCCGGAGAAAAGACCGGCTACGCCTACAGCGAGTCTACGGACCTGCCGTCGCTATATGCCGCAGCACGCGCGGCGGCATCCATTTCCGGCACGCCCGGGGCCGTGTGCGTTACTCCCCCCTCACCTGTACCGGCAAGCCTGTATCCTATGGCACAAGACTGGGCGGAGGTGGACAAAAAGGCCCTCGCCGCCTGGCTGGAGAAGCTGGAACAGGCCATCCGCGCCCGCGAGAGCCGTACCCTCAAGGTCATCGCCATGCTCTCCTGGAGTACGGACGAAGTGCTGATGTTCAACTCTTTGGACCAACTTACGTCGGACTTCCGGCCACTCGGCAACGTTACCGTAACCTGCATCTTTGCAGATGGTGGCAAGACCGAGCAGCGCAACGTCTCCCGCAGTTACCGCTGCGGCAGCGAGATGTTTGACGACACCCTGATTGCAGAACTCGCAGAAGAAGCGGTCTGCGGCCTCGACGACAGCTTTGCCGCGCGCCGTCCCAAAGGGGGCAAGATGCCTGTGGTCATGGCGGCCGGCGCGTCCGGCATCCTGCTGCACGAGGCGATGGGGCATGCGTTCGAGGCAGATTTCAACCGCAAGGGCCAGTCGGTCTTCAGCGACAGGATGGGCCGGCGCATCTGCCCCGCAGGCATCAATATAATAGACGACGGCACCATCCCCTCATGCCGCGGCTCCATAAGGTACGACGACGAGGGTGTACCCGGGCAGAAGACGTATATGGTACGGGACGGCGTGCTTACATCGTACCTGCACGACCGCATCAGCGCCGGATTCTACGGCGTGGAGCCCACGGGCAACGGCAGGCGCGAGTCGTTCCGCTACAACCCCATCCCGCGTATGCGCACCACCTATATGGAAAACGGCTCCGACGGCACCTTGCAGGACCTGATAGCCTCCGTGCGCAAGGGCATTTATGTAGATAAATTCGCCAACGGCGAGGTCAAGATAGGCGAGGGGGACTTTACCTTCTACGTCAACCGCGGCTACCTCATAGAGAACGGGCGCCTGACCATGCCCGTAAAAGACATCAACATAATCGGCAACGGCCCCCGGGCTCTGGCAGACATACAGGCGGTGGCCGGTGACCTGCAGATAGACAACGGCACCTGGACCTGCGGCAAGGAGCAGAGCGTGGCGGTATCGTGCGGCATCCCCAGCGTGCTTATCGGAGGACTAACGGTAGGAGGAGAATGATTACGACGGAAGAAATACGGCTCGCGCAGGAGAGCCTGCGGTTTGCGCTGGATTCCGGCGCCGACGCGGTGCGCATCACCCTCACCAAGAGCACGGAAGACATAGTTGCAACGCTGGACGGCGCGGTGGACAAGGTTACCCGCTGCGCAGACCGATCCATGAACATAGCCCTGTTTGCCGGCGGACGGTACGGCGCATTCTCCATCAACAAGCTGGACGAGGCAACCCTGCAGGACTTCATAATCCGCGCGATAGATACGGTACGCATGCTGGCCCCGGACAGCTTCCGCCGCCTGCCGGACGCCGCGCGCTGCTGCAAAACGGCCATAAACGGCAAGGAAATGGGCATTTACGACGATGCGTATGCATCCGTAACTCCGGAGGACCGCATAGCCCGGGCACTTGCCGCCTCGGTGCGGAACGGGATTCCCGGTCGAGCCGGGAATGACGGAACAGTCTCGGCCGGGAATGACGGAACAGTCTCGGCCGGGAATGACGGAACAGCCTCCGCCGGGAATGACGGAATCGTGTCTGAAGAGGGCGAATACTCAGACTCCGAGTACGACACCTATGTAATTGACAGCCAGGGCCTTGAATGCCGCCATAGCGAGACGTCGTTCGACTACGGCGTAGAAGTGACCATCCAGGACTCCAAGGGCGACAGATACAGCGACTACTGGTGGACGGCATCGCCCTTCCTCAGCGGTTTTGACGCTATGGAATGCGGGAAGATTGCCGTTGAGCGCGCCCGGGCGCAGGTCGGGGCCAAGCCGGCAAGGAGCGGCAAATACAATATGGTGGTATCTACCGAGGCCGCATCAAAACTCGTCTCTCCCCTGCTCAACGCCCTCAACGCATATTCCATCCAGCAAGGCAATTCTTTCCTGGCCGGCACGCTTGGGCAGAAGGTCTTTTCCGAGGGCCTTACAATCATGGACGAGCCTGGCCGCATTGGCGAGAGTGGCTCCAAACTCTTTGACGGAGAGGGAGTTGCGTGCTTCAATCAACCGGTAATCGAGGGCGGGGTGATAAAGCGCTATTCGGTCAACACATATATGTCCGGCAAGATGCAGATAGAGCCTACTGTGGAGGATGTGCTTCGCGCCCGCGTGGCACCCTGGCCCTACGAGGGGCTGGACAGGGATAAGCTGATGGGCATTTGTGGCAACGGCATCCTGGTTACAGACTTCAACGGCGGCAACTGCAATATGACAACCGGCGATTTCTCTTACGGCATCTCCGGGCAGCTGTTCCGCAATGGCGTTGCCGTGCGTCCCGTGAGCGAGATGCTGATTACCGGCAACTTCCGCGATCTTTGGCAGCACCTTATCGCCACCGGCAGCGACGCGCGCAAATGCTCCACCAGGCTTGTGCCCTCGCTTGCGTTTGAAGGGGTGGATTTCAGCGGGTAACAATGATGACACATCTCACCTATACGCCTCCGCAGGCTGACAGCACCTGTTTTGCGTACTGCGACATGCTCGCGGTGTCGGGCTTTGACGGCGACAACAACACAGAATTCATCGATTATGAAGACGGTGGCCTTATTTAAACGGATAATGGCCGCCGCAGCGGTGGCCATGGTGCTTGCTTCCTGCGCCAAAGAAGAGCAGGAAGTCCCTGTGCCAAAGGCAGTTTCGGAGGGGCCTTATACTTTCCTTATCGGCGATGCGCCATCTACCCGTCTGCTCCTGGGCTCCGGAGAGCGTGGCCGCTTTGGGCTCTGGGAGAAGGGCGACAGGGTAGGCACCGTGCTGTCGGCATCGGGTTCCGTAACCTGCGGATATGCCAGCGTCACGCCCGGCACGCCGGTCAGTTTCCGGCTGTACCGTTATGGCGGATTCGAGGGTGGAGAACTCGTTCAGGCGTATTACCCCTATAACTCCGGCACACGTGATGCCACGGCGGTAAAGATGTCCATCCCTTCATTCCAGACACAGGACCAAAGCGGATTCGACTTTGACGCCATGCCCCTGGTGTCTAACGTATATGAGGTTACAGGTCCGGTGACGGATAACTTCAACCCTGTAGGGGAATTGTATTTTGCCAATCTGGCCGCAGTGGCGCAGTTCCGGATATTCTCATCCAACAGCGCATACGCCTCAGAAACAATATCCAGCGTGGTATTCGAGAGTTCCGCCCCGCTTGCGGGTTCCTTTGAGGCAGACATCACCCGGATGGATATATACGATCCGTCCACCCTTGTAATCTCCGGATACTCAGAGAGTTCCGCCGCTACATCGCTGAGCGTTCCCGCGCAGGTAGGAGCAACGCTGGACGGTGCAACCTCAGTATATATGGTTCTCGCCCCCGGCAGCTACTCCGGAAGGGTTACGGTGGTAACGGACAAGGCAACGTACACGTTCACCCTGAAGTCTCCTTTGGAATTCAGGCGCAGCGTGATAAAGGGCCTCGGGGTAGACCTGGCCACGGGGAGCAGGCAGACAGACATAGACCCCCGCTTCCCTTACCTCAACTGCTATGAGGTTCCCGCCATAGATGTAACTGGGCCGCCCACTCCCGGTTATTACTCCACCTTCGAAGACAACTGGTACCGCTGGAACACTTCTTCCCAGACGCAATGCATAGTCACCCATACATTCAACAACGACAGTAACAAGCGGCTCCGCAACTACACCGTCCTGTACGACGGAGAGAAGCATTCTCCCGTCTGGATATCCTTTGTAATGCACGCAGACGCGTACGAAGACAACAATGCCGGACGCAACGATTCCTGGAGGTACGATCCGGCCATAGACGAAGAATGGCAGCAGAGCGGCCTGAAGAATGCCAACTCAGTTGGCTACAGCCGTGGCCATTTTGTGGCGAGCAACTACAGACAGACCACGTATAACCAGAACAGACAGACCTTCTATAATTCCAACCAGGCCCCGCAGTGGCAGAACAGCTTCAACGGAGGTATCTGGTCCAGCCTGGAAGGTGCCGTCAAAGCGGCATCTCCGGAAGGGCGAGACACCCTGTATGTGGTTGTGGGAGTGCTGTTTGAAGGCGATAAGACGTTACCCAGCAACGACGGCAAGGACGTGCCCATCCCCAGCCACTTCTACAAATGTGTGATGAAGTGCTCGTTTGACGCAGGCGGCACGGTTACCGCCGCAAGCGGAGTGGCGTACCTCTTTACCAACGAGGCGCACGGCGGCGGCTACAACGACTCCCAGTACGTCACCTCCATAGACGCCATAGAGCAGCGCACCGGCTTCGACTTCTTCCCCCGCGTGCCCTCCGCCCTCCAATCCGCCGCCGAAAGCTCCACCTCCCCAATATTCTGATCTTCAACCCCTTGCATTCCGACCTCTGGGAAAATCTCCCAGAGACCGCGTGCTAAATAATTGACTGTCAAAAACATAAGATTTCGGAGCAGAGCGACCAAGGCCCTCCCCCGAGGGGAGGGTTGGGAAGGGGGTAACGTAATAGGGATACCCACTATAAGATAGAGAGCAGCGCCTTGCGACGTTGCTCTCTATTTTGTAGTGGGTAGGAGAATCGAACTCCTATTGCGAGATTGAGAATCTCGAGTACTAACCGTTATACGAACCCACCGGATTGGAGTGCAAAGATAGTGAAGATTATTTAATCTGCAAATTTTTTTTGAGTCCTGACAAAAAAAAGAGACCGGCCCGCTGCGGGTCAGTCTCTTATTACCTATATGTGCGCAAGCATTATTTCTTGCGGGACTTGTAACGCTGATAGAACTGGTCAACACGGCCGGCGGTATCGACGATCTTCATCTTGCCGGTGTAGAAGGGGTGAGAAGTGTTGGAAATCTCAAGCTTCACAAGAGGATACTCAACACCTTCGATAACTATCGTCTCCTTGGAGGTGGCGCAGCTGCGGGTGATGAATACATCTTCGTTTGACATATCCTTGAAAGCTACAAGTCGGTAGGTTTCGGGATGGATTCCTTGTTTCATATAAAACTAGTTTTAATTGCGGGCGCAAAGATAGCAAAATCCCGGCAAATTGCAAAACTATTTTATGCGGTACGGCTGATCCTCATACAATATGAAGCGTTTTGCCTTTCGGATCCACTTCTGCTCCTCCCCTTTTACGTGCTCCTGCACTATGTCGAAGGTGATGCCACCGCGCAGGTATTCGCTTATTACAGGGTCGCAGATGCGGTCCAGCAGGCCCTGCCCCAGCTCGAACTGGGAATTGCGGTCCGCTATCCAGCGCATCAGCTGAACTGCATGCAGGAACGAATTGTACTGGGCTCCGGGCAGCAGGATAATCTGCCAGCCGCGGCACACCTCACCTGCGTACAGGCCGTAGGCTGGCGTGAACTCGCAGGGGCGCATAAGCACTCCGGGGGGGCTCGGAGGGATGCCGCCGTTATTGATAAACGGTGCGCCTATGTATTCGTATGGCCTTGGAGTGCCTATACCGGGCGTGACGCTGGTCTTGCACCAGAGGCCGCCACCGCCAAGCATATCGCAACTGAAAAGGCCGGTTACGTCGGGCGCAGGGGCGATGGCCCAGGGCAGCAGTTCCCTGCCTGCGGCGCCTGTTAGCGCAGAAATGACGTGAAGCGGAAAGCGGGCGTCGATTTCTGAGCAATGCAAATGGCAAAGCTCGCCCAGCGTAAGCCCGTGCCTGTGGGCCACGCGCGGCGTCCAGGGGTCTCCGTCCACAACGGGAATCGTGCCTTCCACGGCCCTGCCGGCGGGATTCAGATGGTCTACTATATAGATTGCAGGCCCGTCTTCCATGCGGGCGCGGAAGCTCAGCAGGCGCATCACGTCGCGTGTGTAGCCGAAGTAGCGCACGCCCACGTCCTGGATTTCCACCACAACGGCATCCAGCCCCTCAAGGTCTGCGGCGTCAAAGTCTATGCGGGATGCGCCGGCGGCGAACTCGGCCCCGGAAGGGCTGAAGACGCGCACCAGGTTGCCACGCCTGCGGAAGACGTCCCAGAGGTATTCCTGGGTGGCGGCGTTCCAGCAACCGGGGGTGCAGAAACACGCGACACGGCCCTCGGTGAGGGCCTTGTCGAGCTGTTCTGATATGGGGGTTGTGCGGAAGCTAAACATCTGCCATTATGCGCTTTGCGAGCGCGACGACCTCCTCGGCCAGGGCCTGTGCCTCGGCCTCGGTAGGAGCCTCCGAATAGATGCGGATGATAGGCTCCGTGTTGGAGCGGCGCAGGTGCACCCAGCGTCTGGTTGCCTCGAAGTCTATCTTTACGCCGTCTATGGTGTTGACCTTCTCTGCCTTGTAGTGCTCCTTCATTGCATCCAGAATGCGGTCTATCATTGCTTTGTCGGAAAGGTCTATGCGGTTCTTGGCGATGGCGTACTGTGGCAGGGTTGCCTTGTACGCGCTCATACTCATGCCGTTGTGTGCAAGCTTGCTGAGGATGAGGGCTACGCCTACCATAGCGTCGCGGCCGCAGTGCGATGCGGGATAGATAACGCCGCCGTTGCCCTCTCCGCCGATGAGGGCGCCCACCTTATGCATAAGGGTGGTGACGTTTACCTCGCCTACTGCGGAAGCATAATAGGTGCCGCCGTGGGCCTCGGTCACATCACGCAGGGCGCGGCTGGAGCTGAGGTTGGATACGGTTGCAAGGGGCTTGACGCCGCGGGCGACGGCATCGTCCAGAAGGTAATCTGCAACTGCAACGAGGGTGTACTCCTCGACGAAGGGTTTGCCGTCTTCACAGATGAGGGCGAGGCGGTCTACGTCGGGATCTACGCTTATGCCGAGGTGGGCCTTTTCTTTGACCACGGTCTCGCTCAGGCCGATTAGGTTGACGGGCAGCGGTTCGGGGTTGTGGGCAAAGTCTCCGGTAGGCTCGCCATTGAGCGTAATGCATTCAACGCCAAGGCGTTCCAGCAGGCGTGGCATGATGATGCCGCCAACGGAGTTGATGGCGTCCAGCACCACCTTGAACTTGGCGGCCTTGATGGCGGGCACGTCTACGGCCTCGAGGGCAAGAACTGCGTCTATGTGCTCGTCTGTGTAGTCGTGGTCTGTTACGTGGCCGAGCTCGTCTACGGGAGCAAAGTCGAATTCTCCCTTCTCTGCGCAGTCCAGGATGGCCTGGCCCTGCTCCGCGGTGAGGAATTCCCCTTTCTCGTTGAGGAGCTTGAGGGCGTTCCACTGGCGGGGATTATGGCTGGCGGTAAGGATGATGCCGCCGTCTGCACCTGCAAAGGTGACTGCGAGCTCCGTTGTGGGCGTGCTGGCGAGGCCGCAGCGGACTACGTCTACTCCGCAGGCAACCAGGGTGCCGACCACAAGCTGCTCGACCATTGCGCCGCTGATGCGGGCGTCTCGGCCAACAACCACCTTGTAGCGACTGCCGAAGGGAGCCTTGCGCTCGCGCAGGCATTTGCAATATGCATAAGTGAAATTGACGATGTCTACAGGGGTGAGATTGTCCCCGACGGCTCCGCCTATGGTGCCACGGATGCCGGAAATGGATTTGATGAGTGACATAAGCGTATAATGGTTGCACAAATTTAAAGATTATTGATTATATTTACAACTATGAAAGAGTATATCCAACAGAATAAGGAAAGGTTCTTCGAGGAGCTTTTCTCCCTGCTGCGGATTCCTTCCGTCAGCGCCAAAGCAGAGCATAAACCGGATATGTACGCCTGTGCCGGCCGCCTGTGCGAGCTGTTGCTCGAGGCGGGGGCGGACAGCGCAAGCCTCTGGGAGACCGCCGGCCATCCGGTAGTCTTCGGCCAGAAGACAATGGACCCGGAATTCAAGACCGTGCTGGTATACGGCCACTATGACGTGCAACCTCCTGAGCCGCTGGAAAAATGGCGCACAGACCCGTTCGAGCCCGTTATCGCGCCCGACGCCACAGGCCGGGACGCCATCTGGGGCCGCGGCGCCAACGACGACAAAGGCCAGCTCTTCATGCACATCAAGGCGTTCGAATACCTTGTGCGCACCGGGCAGCTCAAGCACAACGTAAAATTCATCTTTGAAGGAGAGGAAGAAATTGGCAGTCCCTCCCTCCCCGCCTGGATCAAGGCGCACAAGAAAATGCTGGCGGCAGACATCTGCCTGGTGAGCGACACCACCATGATAAGCGAGAAGGTGCCCTCCATCAACTGCGGCATGAGGGGCCTGAGCTATCTTGAGGTCAAGGTGGTCGGCCCCAACAAAGACCTGCACTCAGGCCACTACGGCGGCGCCGTGGCAAACCCCATCCAGGTGCTCTGCGAGATGATTTCCACGCTCATCGGCCCCGACGGCCGCGTAACCGTGCCCGGCTTTTACGACAAAGTGGTGGAGCTGTCCCGCGCAGACCGCAGGATGCTCGCCCGCGCCCCCTTCGACCTCAAAGAGTACAAGGAATTCCTGGACATCGACGCCGTACGAGGAGAGAAAGGCTACACCACGCTCGAGCGCACCGGCATCCGCCCCTGCCTCGACGTATGCGGCATCTGGGGCGGCTACACCGGCGAGGGCGCCAAGACCGTGCTCCCCAGCGAGGCCCACGCCAAGATATCCATGCGCCTCGTACCCAACCAGCGCAGCTCGGAAATCACCAGGCTGTTTGCCAGGCACTTCAAAGCCATCGCCCCCAAATGCGTCAAGGTAGAGGTTACACCATGCGAGGGCGGAGACGGATTCCTCATCCCCATCAGCAGCAGCGCCTACAAGGCCGCAAGCCGTGCAATGTCGGAGGTTTACGGCATCGAACCCGTGCCCGCCCGCGGCGGCGGCAGCATAGCCGTACTCGCCGAGGTCCAGAAGATCCTCGGCATCGACCCCCTCCTGATGGGATTCGGCCTCGAGCGAGACACCATCCACTCCCCCAACGAGAGCTACCTCCTCAAACAGTTCTTCAACGGAATGGAGTCCATCGCGCTATTCTACAAATACTGGTAGCAAAAACGGAGGTGCCTCCTCCAGATTCCCTTAAACCAATTCTTGGGAATCTGGAGGAGGCACTCCGTTTTGCAATATCCGAAGAACTACAGTTCCCTGAACTTCTCGGAAGAGATCTTTTTGTCTTTGAAGGTAACGGTCTCTTTGATCTTCTCAAGTACCTTGCGGTCTTCCACCTGCTCGGAAAGGTGCTCGAGCTGACGGCGGTCCTTCATGATGTTGCCGACGGCGTCCATAAGCATATCGTCGGGGACCTGAGGCAGGCCGTACATTGCGTACTGATATGTAACATAGGCCTTTGCAGCGTCTACGAGGTCTTCGTGAGTGACTTCAAAGCCAAAGTCCTTCATGAGCTTGCCGCGTACCAGCTGCCACTTGAAATCCTCTGCGAATGCGGGGAACTCCTTCTCTACGTCTTCTTTGGAAACCTTGCCCTCGTTGGCGCTGATCAGCCACCTCTTGAGGAACTCCTCGGGGAGCTTGATGCCGGCCTTGGCAACGTAGAAGTCGCGGATATCCTTGCTCAGGCGCCACTCGGCCTCCTGCTTGTGGTTCTCCTTGATGCGCTCCGCCACTTCTTTCTCTATCTCCTCGTCGGTCTTGGGCTCGCCTTCCTTGCGCTCGGCATAGAACTTCTTCATGTTCTCCACCATATCGGATTTCTCCTTTGCGGTGGCGGTGATGTTGTACTTGGTTATTGCATCTGCGGCCTCGACCTCAACCTTTACCTCGGGGGAAAGGGCGGCATCGAAGATAAAGGTAAAGCTGTTGCCGTCTTCCCAGGTGAGCTCGGGCTGACTCTCGCTGCCAAGGGGCTCACCGAGAAGGTGCAGCTTGTTCTCCGTGATATAATTGTCCAGGGAAGTGGAAATCACTTCGTTAACGGCCTCTGCAAGAGCCTGCTCGCCATAGACCCTCTTGATGAGGGATGCAGGCACCATTCCCTTGCGGAAACCTTTGAATTCCGCATTCCTGCGGCGCTCGGCGAGGCGCTTGCGCACGGCTTCCTCGTAATCCTCGGGAGCGATCTCGAGCGTGAGCTCGATGTTCAGATCGTCGATCTGTCTTTTGGTAAGATTCATAATGCTATTTAAAGTTTAAAAATTTCTTGCGGGTTGCGGGATACTCCACGCGACCGTGATGCGTCTGTGCCAGGTAAGACTTGATGGCCTCCTTGACCTCGCCGAGTTCCTTGATGGAAATCTCTGCGCGGGCAAACTGGCCCTCGTCCATCTTGCCCTGCACTATCTTCTCCACAAAGGCGGAAATGGCCTCGGGAGTATATGACTGGAGCGTGCGGGAGGCGGCTTCTACGCTGTCGCACAGCATCAGGATAATCTGTTCCTTGGTTACGGGCTCGGGACCGGGATAGGTAAAGAACCGGCGGTTGGCAGGGTCGCTGTCCCTCATGGAGGAGTACTTGCTCCAGAAATAGCCCGTGACGGACGTGCCGTGGTGCGTACGTATGAAATCTACCACTACCACAGGCAAGCGGCGCTTCTGGGCCATCTCTACGCCGTCCGCGACGTGCTTGATGATGTCTTCCGCGCTCTGCATGGGGGTGAGCCCGGTATGATACTTCTGGTCTTCCGTCTTGTTGAGCAGCGATTCGTTCTCTACGAAGCACTGCGGGTTGGCGATTTTGCCGATGTCGTGATACAGGGCGCCCACGCGCAGCAGAAGCGGATTTGCGTCTATGGCGCGTGCGGCCGCATCGGCCATGTTCATCACCTGGAGCGAGTGCTGGAAGGTGCCGGGGGCCTTGCTCTCAAGCTCGCGCAGAAGGGGCGATGACGTATCTGCCAGCTCTGCCAGGCGCGAGTTGGAAACCAGGTTGAATATCCTCTCGAAGAGATAGATGAGCGGGTATCCGGCAATGGCCAGGAAAGCGGCCACGAAGAAACGCAGCAGATCTTGCAGCATTACGCCGTTGGCCACACCCACAAAGCGCAAGGCTATGTAAGTGAGCGCCATTGCCACAAAGGTGAGGAGCGCCAGCAGGAACTGCTGCCAGCCCCGGCCGAGGTAACTGAACCCGAACATAGACACCATGCCGCCGCCCAGGAACACCAGGAACAGCACGGCCCCGTGGTCTGCATACACGAGCAGGGGGAGCAGCGACAGGATGTACACCGGAACGATGAGCCTGGGACGCAGGAAGGCCTGCAGGAACAGGGCGGCCAGAGTCAATGGCGTGATAAACAGCCAGTAAGGGTTGATGCGGGTGATTATGAGTATGGTAACCGCAGCCAGGCCGAATATGAACAGCAGGTAGTAGTAACGGGTATCCCGGAAAATGCGGGGGTTTACAAAGTATATCACAAGGCCCAGCATCGCCACCAGCAGAAGCGCAAGGATGGAATTGCCAAGCAGGCTGAGGTATCCGGGGCCGGAATGCCCTACGTTTGCCTCGTATTCCTTCTTGTAGGAATCCAGGATCTGGGCAATCTCTGCAGTGATTATCTCCCCTTCGGACACTATGAGCTGACCGGCGGAAACGGTGCCCATCGTGGGAGAGATGCGGCCCACTGCCTCTGCGTTGACGGATTGTGTGGCCTGAGCGTCAAAGACGAGGTCCGGCACTATGTATCCGTAGACCGACTTTTCCAGCAGCAGGGAGTCAATGCCGTCGAACTCGGTGCGCTCCTGCAGGGTATGGAGGAGTTCCGTGCGTGCCTCGGACAAGCGGTAGACCTCGCTCGCAGGGACCTTGGAGGCGCGTTTGTCTCTTTGGACGTATATGACGGAGGCATCCTCAGAGACGGAATCGTCGGAAAGGACGCCTTTCTCCATTATGCTGCGAATCGAGGAGATTATAAGGGGCTTGTAGTCTCCCAGGTCCAGCTGGCCGGCCTCGCGGACCTTCTCCCTCACGACAGACTCGGAATAGACGTAATAAGGAATGTGCACGCTGGAGGCGCGGTCCATCTCTTCCATCATCTGCTCCGTGGTCTTGAGTATGGGGAAATCGAACGGAGCGAACAGGGTCTCGTAGTTCCAGGTGCCGCCACGCTTATAGTCGTAGCCGAG
>JAFZXV010000008.1 GCA_017616595.1 Bacteroidales bacterium | reverse complement strand
TGGCGAACCTTCCACGGATGCAAGGCCGATGATCTGGATCTTGGTTACGCTGCTGGTGGTGTCTGCCAGGATCTTGGAGGTGATGTCCATTATCTCGTCCAGCACGGGGCCGTTGTTGCGGTGGGCGCCCTCGCCGCGTGCCGTGGGCTCGTTGAACTCGCGCAGCAGCACAGACTTGTCCAGCTCAAAGAATACGTACAGCGGAGCCTCCTCCTTGCGGAGTATGCGGTCCGACGTGTATGGCTGGTATTCACTGGATTTACGCAGTACCGGGTGGTCTTTCTCCAGCACTCCGGCAACGCCCTTCCAGTCTTCTACGGCGGGCATCTGCGGACGGAAGTTGTCCGGCGGTTCCACCGCTGCCGGCGGCTGGAGGGTATCTATTGGAGTTGAGATGGTCTCTATCTCTTCTCCCACTTTCTTCTCCTTGAAGAAGTTGTAGGCCAGGTTGAGGCCGAGCTTGGGAACTATGCCGGGGCCGGTCACGTGACCGAGGTTGGCGCCGCACCATGCGCACTCGTAGCGCTCGGCTGTGTTGTAGCCGGCGGCGGCGCCTATTTCCGCCTCAAGCCGCAGGTGCCTGGTGAGCCACCATGAGTAACCGAGGCTGATGCCGAGACCGAAGAAATCTCCCTGCAGGCGGTTCTGACGTACTTCCGGATAAAGGCCGAAGGGGAATGTTACCCCGCCTACGTTATAATGCGTCCACAGGAGGTCTGCACCCAGCCAGAGGCCGCGGTAGTTTTCTTTTGGCCACCAGCGGAAGTTGGGCACTATGGCAAAATGACGCCATTTCTGATTGATCTGGTCGTCCCAGTCCCAGGGGAACCAGCGTGGCCAGGGCTTTAGCCCTCCGGTCAGGCCGATGGTGATGTTGTCTCCGGATGCAATCAGGAAATGCGCATTAGGGGTGCCGCTGCCCCAGTAGAATAAGTTGGTGCCCAGAGTGGGGGAACTCCGCCTGAGCGTATCCAGCTGTCTGTCTTCCGCAGCCGCGCTTACGGCCACGGAAAGCAGAACTGTTATCAGTGCGAACCTTAGTTTCATCAGACCTTTTCAACCGGCAAAGATAGGAAATTATCTTGTAAAACCAAGTTTTGTGAGGCCTGCGTCGATATCCGGGTTCTTCATGAAGAGGCTCCAGAGCAGCGCAGAGCGGTAGTTTTCTATCATTATCACTATGGGCCCCTGGTCTATGGCTATGTAGCTGGGAGCGAACCAGTTCCGGTCCAGGCAGAAGGCGTCGTAGAAGCCGTATTTGCCCCACAGGCGGTCTCCGTAAACGTAGTAAAATTCCCGCAGCGCGGCAAGGCTCTCTTCCGGAACATAGGGGATGGAGGCGATGGCCGCGGTGGGGGCGATTACGCCAAGGTCGTTGCCGGGAGAGGAGGCGGAATAGCCGCCCGGGATGTCGCTTGCCGTGAGGCCCCAGCAGGTGGCGCTGTATCCGGCATGCCCCTGCGGATTGGAGACGCAGTACTCGTAGTTGCGGCGTGCGTGGGCCACGTTCTGGGCCCAGTAATCGCCATAGGAGTCTTTGAGCGTGCGCGGGTCGAGCCCCAGGAAGGAATAGTGGGTGAAGAACAGCGGGCCGTTGTAGTCGTTGTGCATGGCGCCGCTGCGGGCCCATCCTTTATGATACACGTTTGCGTGCACCGTGTGCGTGGGAGAAGACGCCGCAAGCACGTACACTATAAGGGCCTCGTTCCAACCGGTTATCTTCATGTTCATATCCCAGCCGTAATCCGGAGACCAGTGCCAGTACAGCACGTCCTGGCCGCCCTGGGTGTACCAGTCCCATTCAACATCGCGCCAGATAGCGTCTATGCCTTTGCGTATATCTGCCTCTGCAGGGGCGTTGAAGTACTGGGCCACGGTCAGCAGGCCCTGTATGAGGAAGGCCGTCTCTACAAGGTCTCCGCCGTTGTCTTTCTGGCTGAAGGCGATGGCCTTGCCGGTGCTTCCGTTGAGCCAGTGGGAATATGCCCCGTGGAAGCGCTCCGCCTTGTTCTGCAAGAAGTTTACTATTGTGCGGAGGCGATCCGCCGCCTGCTCGCGCGTTATGAATCCGCGCTCCACGGCAACCGGCAGCGTCATAATGCCGAAGCCGGAGCCGCCGGAAGTAACCGTGTCGTCGGATCCCAGGCGCTCGCGGGCGAGGCCGCTGACGGGATGCCCATAGTCCCAGAAATACTTGAAGGTCTGCTTCTGCACGAGCGTGAGAAGCTCTTCGTCGGAAATGCGGGGGAATTTGTCCGACCTGTCGTAACAGGTTGTAAAGCTGAGCGTTACGCCTTCTACAAGGTTAACCCCGAAGTGCTCGCCGGCAGGCAGCTCGACGGTGTAGGTCTTGAGGTGCTCCAGCTTTGCCTTGGGTTTGAAAGCAACCACAGACTTGCTGGATCCGTATCCCAACGAAACATCCCCGCCGGAGAAATGTACCTCGCCGGGGGTCTTGTCCAGGTCTACGTCGCGGCTGAATTCTATTTCCAGCCCGGGATTGGCAGGGTCGATTCCGTTGGCGGTGGTGCCTTCAAGAACGGAATTGCCGCCGGCACGACAGACAACGGCGAGTGCCTTGGGAAGCGGCTCGCTGTTGTTGCCTGTCTGCCCGCAGCTGACTGCTGCCGCAAGGAGCGGCAGCAGATACTTCAGCATTGGCAGCATTGGATTGGAGTGTTACTCGGCCTCGTCCAGAGAGATAACAAGTTCCTCCTTGCGGAGAGCCTGGAGCTCGGACTCGGAGAGAACCCTGTTGTAGATGCGGATCTCGTCCATTGAGCCTGCAAAGTAAGACTGCCAGTCCTGGGTGGATGCACCCTCGATGAAGGAAGCCCAGCCACCGACGTAAAGGGCGTTGGTGGATGCGGTAAGAAGGTTACTAAACTCGATTTTGGGCTCGAAGTTGGCGGTCTTGACCTGTACGCCGTCTACGTACAGTGCCCAGTCGCCACTGTCGTGCTGGTAGGTGAAGGCAAACTGGAACCAGCTGTCGTACTTGGCGAAAGCGGGATCCCAGGTGTCCAGCCAGAGGTTCTGCTCGTTGCCGGCGCCGTCGTGGAACACGAGGCGGCCGTTCACCTGCTGGCTCTTTACGCCGTCGTCGCCGACACTGCTGTTGTCGAAGTAGGCGATGAAGAGGGGCCAGTCAAATCCGGAGGGCATTCCGTTCAGGGAGAGGATAGCGCCCTTGGAGCAGCTCTCTATGAGCTTTACCCAAGCGGTGAAGGTGATGTCCTTCACTCCGGACAGGGCATTGCTGCTTGCCACGGAGTACTTGGTGTAGGCCTGCGTAAGGTTGTTGCCGGAGGTGTTGGTCCAGCCTTTTCCGATGAAGCCCTTCTGGTCCAGGGAGGCGGAGCCTTTGGACTCTACAAAGGCAACGCCGGTGCCGGGGGCCTCGTTTGCCTCAAAGCTGAAGTGGAGCACAAGGTTGTCCTTGGCGGTAAGGACTTCGGGCTTTGCGGGTTCGTCGGGGCCTGCGGGATCGTCGGTTCCGGGTTTACAGGAAGCTAAGAGAGCCAGCATCAAAGACGCAGCTGCAAAAAGGGTTAACTTTTTCATTGGTTGTGTTAATTGGTAATTAGTAAATACAGTATTTTGCGAAATCTTGCATCAGATCAATAAGAATATCCTGCACTTGCAGGCAGATTGGGGTTAAGCTGCCGCTGCGAGGATGGAATGGGGAAGTGTTCGTGCTTGCCTGCCTTGAAGCCCAGGGGCCCAAGAACCTCGGCTGCCTTGCCCCAGCGCACGAGGTCGAAGAAGCGGTTCTCTTCCAGTGCAAGCTCTGCCCGGCGCTCGTCGTAAATCACTTCCAGAGAAGCGGTTGCGTCTTCCAGTCCGGCGCGGCGGCGCACCTGGTTGAGGGCCTCGTCGGCGCTCAGTACGCCAGCGGGAGCGCCGTTTGCAACGGCCTCGGCATAGTTGAGCAGCACCTCGGCGTAGCGGATCAGGCGCATGTCGTAATCGAACCCGTAGCCGTTGAAAGACCACTTGTTGTAGCGCGACGGGGTGTAAACCTTGCCGTTGTAGTACGGATTGGCGCAGGTGGCGAGTATCGCGTCGCCCTCTGGAGTGGTGGTGCCGCTTTCCAGGATGGTGGTGGCTTTGCGCACCGCGTCGCCGCGGCCGTCAAGGAAGTTTATGAGCTTCTGGCTCGGCACCTTGAAGCCCCAGCCCTGCATGTTGGACGGGCTGTTGTTCCTCGGGCCCTGGATGAAGGCATAGAAGCAGATGGGAGCGGAACCAGAACTCTGGCCCAGCGTGGAGCTCTGGATGGACATCAGGATCTCCGGGGAGTTCTCTCCCTTCATGGAGAAGACGTCTCGGAAATTGGGCATCAGGGAGAACTCGCCGCTGGCTATTATGGCGTTGGCCTGCGCCGCTGCCTCTTTCCAGTCTTTGCGGTACAGGGCCACCTTGGACTTGAGTGCGCGGGCGGTCCAGCTCGTGTAGCGCCCGGGATAGCCGTCCCACGAGGCGGGCACGCCGGCTATGGCCTTGTCCAGCTCGGAATACACAAAGTTGTAGATCTCGTCCTCGGAGCTTACCGTCATGGACGCAAGCTCGGCGGAGGTCATGGTCTTGTCTATCAGGGGCACGGGGCCGAAGATGCGCACCAGGTTGAAGTACGCCCAGGCGCGGATTATGCGGGCCTCGTCCCTGCACTCGGCGGCCTGCTGCAGGCCGGCCTCGGCGGTTATGGCCTCCTCGAACCTGTCCATCGACTCTATGGCGTAGTTGGCGGCGGAAGCCATGTCAAAGAAGTAGGCCCACACGCTGTTCACGCAGTCGTTGGTTGGGGCGAGGGTAAACTCGTCCACCTCCTTTACGTTGGGGCCGTCGTCGGCGGAGGAGCCCTTGTCGGCGTCGTCGGAGGCTATTTCGAGCACTGCCATGTAGTTGAGGGCGTCGCCCTCTTCCAGACGCATTTTTGCGTAGGCGGCGCTCAGCGGCATTATTATGTTCTCGGTCTTGGTGTAGTCAAGCCCGGACGAGGGCATGGTGGCCTCGGTGCGGATGTCCAGGAAATCGGCGCAGCTGCAGAGTGCGGCAATCAGAACGGAAAACAGAATTATCTTTTTCATATTCGGGCCGGATTAGAAGTTGATGTTAAGGCCGGCGGAGTAGATTGCCTGCATGGGATAGACGGAAGAACCGTCTATGCCCGTTTCCGTGGGCGATCCGCCGATTTCTGTGGTAAAGCCGTTGTAGCGGAAGAAGGAGAACGGCCTCTGGGCGCTGAGGTAAGCGCGGATGCGGCCGGAGCCGAACACGTCCCGCCAGGTGTATCCTATCTGCACATTCTGGATGCGCACCGCCGAGCCGTCCTCTATGAAGAAGCTGTTGCTCTGAGCCATCAGGCTCTCCGTGAGCGCCTTGGGCGAGGGGTAAGTTGTGCTCTTGGCGTCTTCTCTCCAGGCGTTCTTGTAGAAGTCGTAGTCGTAGTTGCCGTCCGGGAACACCTGCTTGTTGATGCGCTTGGCGTTGAATATCTTGTTGCCCACGTTGGCGCTCACCACCATGGAGAAGTCGAGCCCCTTCCAGTCGAACCCGAGGTTGAGGCCGGCCATCAGCCAGGGCAGCGGCGAGCCGAGGTACACGCGGTCGTCTTCTTTGATGATGCCGTCGCCCGTGGTGTCGTGGTACTTGAAATAGCCGGGGTTGGCGGCGGACTGGTTGACGTCGCCCAGCAGCGCTTCCTTGTAGGTCTGGAAGATGCCGTCCACCTTGTAGCCCCAGAATGCGCCGATGGGGTATCCCACCTGCGTGAGGGTGGAGTAGGCGCCGTTTACCATGGCTCCGGGGATGTTGTCGCGCCCTTCGAGCGCAAGCACCTCGTTATGGTTGAACGTGGCGTTCATCCCGATGTTGTAGTTGAAGCTCTCGGCAATGCTGTCGGCCCACTTGAGGGAGAATTCCACGCCCGCGTTGAGCACCTTGCCGTTGTTGGCAAGCAGCGTTGCAACGCCGCCGCCGGTGGCAATAGGCGCGTGGAAGACCACCTTGTCCGTTACGCGGTGGTACAGGTCCAGCTCGCCGGTGAGGCGGTTGCCGAGGAACGCAAAGTCGGCGCCGGCGTTGGTTTCCGTAACCACCTCCCAGCGCAGGTAGTTCTGGTACACCGTCTGGGCTCCGATGCCGTCTACTATGGTGTCTCCGAACACCGCCGAGCTGCCTATGCCGGACGCTCCGGCAATGTTGATGTCGTTGGCGGGCACGTTGTCGTTGCCGAGCATGCCCCAGCTGGCGCGCAGCTTGAGGAAGTCGAACACGTGCTGGCCCTGCATCCAGGGTTCGTCGGAGATGTTCCATCCAAGGCCGACGGAGGGGAACACGCCCCACTTCTCCTGGTACTTGGAGCTGCCGTCCGCACGCAGCGTAACGGTGGCCAGGTACTTGCCCTTGTAGTTATAGGTGCCGCGGGTGAAGAAAGACAGTCCGTTGTAGCGCGAGCCGCCGTCGGAGGCCTCCTGGTTCTTGTAGGAGCCGTTAACGAGGTAGATGGACTGAAGGTCGAAGTCCGGCACGCTCCGCACGGTGCCGCTCAGCCAGGCGTTGTACTGCATCCTGGTAGATTGGCCCAGCATGGCCGTAAATGCGTGGTCTCCAACCGTATCGCTGTAGGTGAGGGTGTTGTCCAGGATCTGGTACGTGCCGTAGCTGAAGGTCTTGCCCAGCACGGATACGCTGGTGCCCTGGGAGCCGCCCACATAGTGCTCGGGGGTGTAGCCCTTGCCGTCGGAGAAGCTGAAATCCAGGTTGTACGAGGTCTTGAACTTGAGTTTCTCCGGGATGATGGTGGCCTCTGCGTAGGCGGAGAACACGGTCTTGAGGCCGTCGCTCCAGTTACGCGTGTAGTAGGCCGATGCGGCCGGGTTGCCGTAGGAGTTGGGGTAGCCGTAGCGCTGCGGCGAGTCGAACTTCTCCGGGTACGCGGCCTCGTTTGCGTCGTTGTAGACTCCGTACACCGGCGGATTGACGAAGGCCTGATAGTACACGCCGGAGTTGGGATTGTTGGCGTCCCACTTGGAGACCACCGTATTGAATCCCACCTTGAGCCAGCTGCTCATGGTCTGGTCCAGGCGTGCGCGGAAGTTGAGGCGCCCGTAGTCGTTCCTGGTGTAATTCATGATGCCGTCCTGGTAGAAGTAGCTCAGACCCACGGAATAGTTGGTCTTCTCCGTGCCGCCGGACAGGTCTACCGAGTGGGAATGGGTGAGTGCGGGATGCACCAGCTCCGCGTACCAGTCTGTGCTCACGCCGTTGTAGTCTGCGACGTTCTTGGGCACAAAGCCGCTGGAGCCGTCGTAGGCCAGGTTGTACATCTCTACGTACTGCTCGGTGTTTGCCAGTTTCATGATGTTGGTAGGCACCTGCACGCCGGCATAGCCGTCGTACGTCACCCTTGCGTGGCCAAGCTCGCCCTTGCGCGTCGTAACGATAATGACGCCGTTTGCCGCCCGCACGCCGTAGATGGCCGCGGCGGACGCATCCTTGAGCACGGTGAGGGACTCGATGTCGTTGCTGGACAGGAAGTCGATGTTGTCCATGAAGGCACCGTCGACCACATACAGCGGATTGGCGTAATCGCCTATGGAGCCCACGCCGCGAATCTTTACGGAAGGCCCTGCGCCCGGTGCACCGCTCTGCGTAATCTGCACGCCGCTCACCATACCCTGCAGCGCGCTCATCGGGTTGGCGGTAGCCTGCTTGGAGAGCTCCCCGCCCTTGATGTTAACGATGGGAGCCGTGAGGTCCTTGGCCTTCTGGGTGCCGTAGCCCACCACCACCACCTCCTCAAGGAAGGTCTGGTCCGAGCCAAGAGTCACCGCATCCGGCATCTCCGAGGCCCTGAAGCTCTGAGTGGCATAACCCATGCAGCTCACCTCAACCATGGCATCCGGCCCGGAAACGGTAAGGATAAAGTCTCCGTCCAGGCCCGTAGAAGTGCCGTTGAGCGTCCCGGCCTCCAGCACGGTTGCGCCTATCACCGGCCCCAACTCGTCCTGCACCACGCCCTTCACCTGATACGCCTGCCCGTAAGCCACCGCCCCGGCCAGCGTCAGAAATAGAATGAACAATAGTCTTTTCATTTGATTATAGTCTTGCTTTTATTCTGCGTAATTGAAGTCGGCCTCTTTTGTGTTGTCTGAGGAGCCGCCGATGAAGAGCTTGAAGGAGCCGGGTTCGGGGCCCCAGGTCATGTCTTGGCGGTAGAAGGAGAGGGTCTCTGCGCTGATGGTGAAGGAGACCGTCCGGGACTCTCCGGGGGCGAGGGTAACGCGCTCAAAGCCTTTGAGTTGCTTTACGGGGCGGGTTACGCTGCCCACAAGGTCGCGGATGTACATCTGCACGGTTTCCGTGCCCTCGCGGCTGCCGGTGTTGGTTACGGTTATGGTGGCCGTAAGGGCGCCGTCGCCCTTCAGCTCCGTCATTCCCGGCTCCGACCGGGAATCCCCCTCAAGAGTAATGTCTGAATACTCAAAGCTCGTATAGCTCAACCCGTGCCCGAATGCGTAAAGGGGCTCGTTGGGTACGTCGAGGTATCTGGATTCATATTTGGCCTCCGGGTGGATGTACGGGCGGCCGGTATTCTTGGCGTAGTGGTAGACGGGCACCTGGCCGAGGTTGCGGGGGAATGTGACGCTCAGCTTGCCGCAGGGGTTGAAGTCTCCGAAGAGCACATCAGCCACGGCATAGCCGCCCATCGTGCCGGGGAACCATGCCTCCAGCAGGGCGCTTGCCAGCTCCGACTCTTTGCTGAGGTCCAGCGGGCGGCCGTTGAGGAGCACTACGGCAATGGGCTTGCCGGTGGCGGCGAGCTTCTCCAGCAGCTCGGTCTGAACGCCTGGAATGTTGATGCTGGAGCGGCTCGCGGCCTCGCCCGTCCAGTTGCAGTTCTCTCCGATTACCAGAACCACCTGGTCGGCCTTGCGGGCCGCGGCGATGGCGGAGGCAAAGCCGCTGCGGTCTTCGCCCATCTCCTTTGCGCCCTCGGCATAGACTACGGGGGCCACTTCTCCTATGGCGTCGGCAATGCTGACGGGCACGGCCTCAACCTGCCCGGCGCCTCTCCAGGAGCCGAGCAAATCGTCCTTGGACGCAGCCAGAGCGCCGATTACTGCGGTGCGCCTGCCCTTCTGCAGCGGCAGCACTCCGTCGTTCTTGAGGAGCACCATAGACTCGGCAGCCATCTTGCGCGCGGCGGCCTTGTTGGCCTCGGTTAGCGTCTCGCTTGCCTCGCGCTCTGGGGAGCAATAGCGAAACGGATCGTCAAACAGGCCCAGCTCGGCCTTGACGGTGAGGATGCGGCGCACTGCGGCGTCCAGCGTGCTGCTGCGCACCTTGCCGCTGCGCACGAGCCCCACCATATAGTCCATATACGATGCGCCCTGCATGTCCATGTCGAGCCCGGCGTTCATTGCCAGGCGGCCGGCGTCTTCTACGTCCTCGGCATAGCCGTGCATCACCATCTCGTTGATGCCGGTGTAGTCGCTCACCACAAAGCCGCGGAAGCCCCATTCGCCGCGCAGGATGTCCTGCAGCAGGTGGGGGTTGGCGGTGGCGGGCACGCCGTCGAGCTCGTTGAAGGACGCCATGACGCTCAGCGCGCCGGCATCCACCGCTGCCATGTACGGCGGCAGGTAGAACTCGCGGAACCACCGTTCAGACATGTCTACCGTGTTGTAGTCGCGCCCGGCCTGCGGGGCGCCGTATGCCGCATAATGCTTGACGCAGGCAAGTACGGTGCGTACGTCGGAGAGGTCGTCCCCCTGGTAGCCGCGCACCATTGCGGCGGCAATCAGGCTGCCCAGGTATGCGTCTTCTCCGGCGCCCTCGGAAATGCGGCCCCAGCGGGGCTCCACGCTGATGTCGCACATTGGCGAGTAGGTCCAGTGCAGGCCTGCGGCGGCCGCCTCGCTTGCGGCTATGCGGGAGGCCTCCTCAATGGCGGCCACGTCCCAGCTGCAAGACATTCCCAGGTTGATGGGGAAGATGGTGCGGAAGCCGTGGATGACATCGTATCCGAAGAGCAGCGGGATGCCGAGGCGGGTTTCGTTTACGGCGATTTCCTGCATCTTGCGGGTGTAGTCTGCCGTGTAGGCGTTGAATATGTTGCCGCAGCGCCCGGCGCGGATGTCTTCCAGGTAGCCCTCGCGCATGGAGGGACCGGTAACGGTCCAGTCCGAGGTGAGGAGCACGGTCTGGCCGACTTTCTCTTCCAGGGTCATGACCTTGAGGAGAGAATCTACGATGGGGTAAGACTTTGCCGGTTTGGGGGCGGGGGAGCTGCACGCAGCTGCTGCGAGGAGCAGCAAGAAGGGGAGGGCCTTTTTCATTATTCGTTCTGTGTTATGGCCCAAAGATACGAATAATTTAGTTTCTTTCGGCAGGTTTCGGTTCCTGGGCCTTGCGGGTGGCGGCGGCACGCTTGCGCCAGCGCTCCATCGCAAGCTCCTGCATGTCGCGCACCTCGTCCCTCTCGTCCACTATCTCGTTGCCGAGGATGGTCTCTATTACGTCTTCCAGCGTTAAGATGCCCTGGAACGAGCCGTATTCGTCTATTATTACGCTTATCTGCTCGTCCTTGGAAATCATCTCGTCCCAGATTACGTCCAGGGTGGTGTCTTCCGGGAAGGAGGCGATGTCCCGGCGGATGTCGCCCAGGGTTACGTCGTCTTTGTCTTCCGCCAGCAGCTGGAGGGCCTCCATACGGAGGATGTAGCCGGTGATGTATTCGTCGTTGTCGGCATAAACCGGGATGCGGCTGTGGTGCAGGAAGCGCTTGTCTTTGTAGAAGCGCTTGAGTGGCATTGTTTCCGGGGCGATGGCGGCCACCACACGTGGCGTCATTGCGTCTGTGGCAGTCATCTCGTCCAGGGAGATTATATTCTGGATGACCTCGTTCTCGTCTTCGTCCAGCTCGCCGGATTCCTCCGCCACGTCTGCCAGGGCGCTGACTTCCTCGCGGGAGACGGTGGTGTCTGAATCCTTGGGGGTGATGCGCTTCTGGAGCCACACGACGGCTATGACGATGGGGTAGAGGCAGTATATGAGGCCCTTTATGGTGATGGCGGTGAACCCCGTAAGTTTGCGCCAGCGCGTGCTGCCGATGTTCTTGGGGATTATTTCCGAGAATACGAGGATGAGGATGGTGACGACGGCGCTCACGAGGCCGAACCATGCCGAGCCGAAGACCTCCGTGGCCTGCTTGCCCACGCCCGCTGCGCCAACGGTGTTGGCTATGGTGTTGAGGGAGAGGATGGCGGCAAGGGCCTTGGACGGGTCTGTCTTGAAGCTTTTGAAGAGGGTGGCCGGTTTGTAGCCCTCTTCTTCGCGCATGGTTATATATGAGATGGGAGTGCTCATCAGGCTTGCCTCCAGCACGGAGCAGAGGAAGGAGATGAGCATGGCGCCCAGCAGGAATACCAACAATAGAGTCATATCGGGCGCAAAGTTAATAATTTTATCGTATCTTTCGGGAAAAATCAACTGTATGAGTGACTTAGTCGAGCGTTTTGATATGGCGCGCCCCCCGGTGCGCACCCGCTGGTACCTGCGGCCTCTCACCTATCTGCTCAGCCTTCCCGATGTGCTTGCGCACAAGACGGTTATACATTACGAGGGCACCAAAGACCTCAAGCCGCCGTTCCTGCTGCTGAGCAACCACAACGCCTTCATGGACTTCAAGGTGCTCACCAAGGCCATATATCCGCGCCGCGCCAACTATGTGGTGGCCATAGACGGCTTCATAGGCCGCGAGTGGCTGCTGCGCAACGTGGGGTGCATCTGCAAGCGCAAGTTTACATCGGACGTCACGCTTATCCGTCAGCTCGTACGCGTTGTGGAGAACGGAGATATTGCCGTGGTGTATCCCGAGGCACGGTACTCCCTGTGCGGCACCACGGCCGTGCTGCCCGAGGCCCTCGGCAAGCTCTGCAAGATGCTCAATGTGCCCGTAGCCACGTTCATCTGCCACGGGCATCACGTCAACTCGCCTTTCTGGAACCTCGCCTCCCGCGGCATCAAGCCCACCGAGGCCGACTTCAAGCTCCTCTACACCCCTGAGCAGCTGGCCTCCATGAGTACGGACGAGATAAACGAGGGGTTGGTGCAGGCCTTCCAGTACGACGACTTTGCCTGGCTGCGGGACCGCGGTCTGGAGATGCATTACGACCGCCGTGCCGAGGGCCTGGAAAAAGTGCTTTACCAGTGCCCCGACTGCGGCACCGAGTACGAGATGTCGTCTGAGGGTAACATATTGACTTGCAATCACTGCGGCATGCAGTGGGAGATGGCCCCCAACGGGCAGCTCCGCGCCCTCAAGGGGGATACAAAGTTCTCTCACGTGCCGGACTGGTATGAGTGGGAGCGCGCCCGGGTGAGGGCGGAGGTGGAGAACGGAACCTACAGCACCGGCGAGCTTCCGGTGGAGGTGCGGTCTCTGCCCAACTCAAAGAAATTCATCGCCCTGGGCAAGGGGACCATGGTGCACGACATGACCGGATTCCACGTCTGCGTGCGCGACCTTCTTGGCCGCGAGCACAAGATGGACATCCCAGTGCCCTCCGCCTACTCTGTTCACATCGAATACAACTATCTTGGCAAGTGGGGAGACTGCGTAGACCTTAACACCCTCACGGACACCTGGTACACCTACCCCAAAGTGCCCGGTTGCGTGCCTCCCGGCAGCCCCCTGGACGACGTAGACTGGACCCCCCGCTGCGCCGTCACCAAAATGGCCCTCGCCACAGAGGAACTCTACTTCCACTGGCGCCGCAGCATCGGCAAGCCCTGCAAGCCCGGGCTCGCGTAGGGCGGGAGGTCTTTCCCTCTGCGACAGGACGCTGAGGCCCATCACAATACCGTCGCATGCGGTTTCTTGGCTTTTTTCTCCTTTTCCCTTCTGGGGCCTTCCCCACGGAATTCAGCTCTGGAGTCACTCGGAGGCACTTCTTCCGGGGAAGGTCCACCACCCTTTTGGGGAAGGTCTCCTTTTTCCCCGTGGGACCTTCCCCAGCACTTCGGCTTCCCACGGCCCTCTGTGTCACTTCTGGTGGGGAAGGTCAAGATGATTTTGGAAGACCTTCCCCAAACGCACCCGGGACCTTCCCCACAGAAACCACTTTTGGCGCCAAACAATCCTGCCGCACAGCCCTTCCTCCGCGACGGGACGCTGGAACCCCTCACAATCCCGTCGCAGGGCGTTTTGCTGCTTCTGCGCCCCTTTTCCCTCTGCGACAGGACGCTGGGACCTCCCACAATCCCGTCGCGAGGCGTATTGCTGCTTCTTTGCCCCTTTTCCCTCTGCGACAGGACGCTGGAGCCTCTCACAATCCCGTCGCTGAGCGTTTTGCTGCTTCTGCGCCCCTTTTCCCTCTGCGACGGGACGCTGGAGCCTTCCACAATCCCGTCGCTGAGCGTTTTGCTGCTTCTTCGCCCCTTTTCCCTCTGCGACAGGACGCTGGGACCACCCACAATCCCGTCGCTGGAGTGATGATGGCGCAGGTCCGATTATTTGGTCGGTACCTGCGCCACTGTATTGCATAGAAGGCCGATTTGCGGCGCGGGTCCCCCAACTTTTTTCGGACCTGCGCCACACTTGGCAAGCTTTTCTGCCGGACAATGCAAGATTTCGCGGACATTTGCGTTA
Source organism: Bacteroidales bacterium (assembly GCA_017616595.1). Classification (GTDB taxonomy): domain Bacteria; phylum Bacteroidota; class Bacteroidia; order Bacteroidales; family UBA932; genus Cryptobacteroides. The sequence continues at coordinate 18,042 of JAFZXV010000008.1, read as the reverse complement.
TATTTGCAGATAAATCGATGCGATTATGAGACTAGTCCGTATTTTCAGCCTTGCGGCTGTGGCTTTGGCCTTTGCCGCCTGCAAGGGTATCTTTATCTTCCCCGACCCTAAAGTGACCGACCCTATAGAAATATCGTCCCCCAGCCCTACGGAACAGATAACAAAGGTGTCTCTGAACGAGACGCAGAAGTCGTATGTGGCGGCCGGTAACGGCATGGCTTTCAGGCTTCTGAAAGAACTCTACGACGGAAACAACATCGTCTGCTCCCCGCTGAGCCTCCAGTATGCGCTGGCAATGACGGCCAACGGAGCAGAGGGCGAGACGCTGCAGCAGATAATCGACGTGCTGGGCTATGGCAGCGACGGCATAGACGCGCTCAACGAATACAGCAGGATCCTGCTTGAGCAGCTGCCTGCGGTAGACCTTGACGTTACCCTCAAGGTTACCGACGGAATTATCGTAAAGAACGAGTTCCCGTTGCTGCCCTCGTTCAAAGAAACGGTGGAGAAGTACTATTACGCGGCGGTGGAGAATATGGATTTTTCCGATCCCGTGCCGGTGATTAATCGCGTGAACGACTGGGCCAATCGCAACACCAACGGCTTCATAGACAAGGTATTGAATACCGGAGACATAACCCCGCAGACGGTCGCCCTGCTGATGAATGCCCTTTACTTCAAAGCCAAGTGGGCCGGGTCTGATTTTGAACCGATGTTCTGGGAAGAGTCCACCATCAAGGATGATTTCACCCTTGCCGACGGAAGCAAGACCAAGGTGGACATGATGCGCAACATGCGCTATCACAAGTATGCGCAGATGGACGGCTTTACCGTGCTGGCCTTGCCTTACGCCGGCGGCAAATTCTATATGTACTTCCTGCTCCCCGACGACAACAATCTTGACGGCCTCCTCGAAAAGATGCAGACGCTGTCCTGGAACGATGTTGTTTCCAACTTCAAGCAGGACGCAGAGGTGTATGTGAAGATTCCGAAGTTCGACATAGAAGATCGCTTCTGCCTGAACGACGCCCTCAAGGCGATGGGAATGGAAAAGCCTTTCCAATCCGGCGTGGCTGAGTTTAACAGCATGTTTACCGCCAAGGACTATTTCTTCTGGATCAGTTCAGTTATCCAGAAAGCCCGTATCTCCGTTGCCGAATGGGGCACCGAGGCCGCCGCCGTTACGGTTGTCGTAATGGATGGCGCATCAGCCCCCGGCCCCGGAGTGGAGCCCAAGAGGATCAACTTCTACGCCGATCACCCCTTTGTATTCCTCATCGGCGAGGCCACATCCGGCACCATCCTCTTCGAGGGCGCCTTTACCGGAAAATAGCCGATACCTGCGTACATAGTTGGTTCAAAAGTAGTATCTTTGCGGTACTATGAATCTTGAACTGACCAACAAACCCCTGCCGGTGCTGCTGCTGACCGGCTATCTGGGGAGCGGCAAGACCACTCTCCTCAACCGTATACTGAACAATCGCCGCGGAATCAAATTCGCGGTGATAGTCAACGACTTGGGCGAGGTAAACATAGACGCCGACCTCATAGAGAAAGGAGGCGTGGTGGGCTCTACGGACGACAGCCTGGTGGCCCTTCAGAACGGCTGCATCTGCTGCACCCTCAAGATGGACCTGGTGGCCCAGCTGGAGGAGCTCTCCCGCGCACGGAGGTTCGACTATATAGTCATCGAGGCAAGCGGCATCTGCGAGCCCGGCCCCATCGCCCAGACCATCTGCTCGTATCCCAAGCTTGCGCCGCCGGCATATCCGGGCGCCAGCATCCCCACGCTGGACTGCATCGTAACGGTGGTTGACGCCCTGCGCATGCGGGACGAGTTCGGCTGCGGCTCCGCCCTCCAGAAGCCCGACCTGGGCGAGGAGGACCTCGAGCGCCTCGTCATCGAGCAGATCGAGTTCTGCAACATCATCCTCCTCAACAAGGCCTCCGAGGTGTCTGCAGACGAGCTTGGGGCCGTGCGCAGCATCATCCGCGCCATCCAGCCAAAGGCGGAAATCATCCCCTGCGACTGGTGCGACGTGCCGCTGGAGAAGCTGCTTGGCACCGGAGCTTTCGACTTTGACGCCGTCGCCACCTCCGCCGCCTGGATTTCCGAGATCGAGGGGGATGGGCACCATGACGATGATGACGATGATGATGAGCACGACGACGATGATGAGCACGACGCTCACGGGCATGGCGGGCACCACCACCATCACCATCATCACGACGATGAGGGGGAGGCCGAGGAATACGGCATCACGACCTTCGTCTACACCGCGCGTCCGCCGCTGGATATCAATAAGTTCGATGCGATGGTGGCCAAGCGCTGGCCCACGCAGATCATCCGCGCCAAGGGCCTCTGCTACTTTGCCCACGACATAGACCAGTGTTTCCTCTTTGAGCAGGCCGGCAGCCAGAAGACAGTGCGCGACGCTGGCCTGTGGTTTGCAGCAATGCCCGAGGACGAGCTTGCCGAGATGATGCGCCGCGACCCCAAGCTCCGCGCCGACTGGGACCCCGTGTACGGAGACCGCATGAACAAGATCGTCTTCATCGGCCAGCACCTGGACCGCGACGCCCTGGAGTCCCTGATGGACAGCTGCCTGCAGGAATAACGAAAAACCAATTGAATATGAAGAAGTTACTGTTTGTTCTGTTTTTTGTCGTCATCGGCTCAATGGCCGTAAAGGCGCAGACCGTCTATTCCGTTCAGTACAAGAGCGACGCTGATGTGAAGGTGTACGTCACCAACAACAAGAGCGACGCCGACGTAGTGGTGTACAAATGCAGCTATAAGTCCGACGCCGACGCCAACAAAGGCCTCTGGTACTTTGTGAATTACAAGTCGGACGCCAAGAAGAAAATCTACTTCGTAGACTGGAAATCAGACGCCGACATAGTTATCTTCTACACCAACAACAAGTCCGACGCCGGCTGGCGCAACCGCAGCAAAATGTACAAGATGCAGTAAGCAGGAAGTCGGATATCTGTTTTTCGGAACGTGGCCGCCCGCGGCCTATGAGCGGGAGGGGCCCGCTTGCGGGAGGGACGAGGACCGAAGGTCCGAAGGTGGAGAAAAACAGATATCCGACTTCTTGCGTCGAAAAGCTGACGCCCGTTGGCGCAGGTCCGAAAAAAGTTGGGGGACCCGCGCCGCAGATCGGCCTTGTACGCAATACAGTGGCGCAGGTACCGACCAAAAAATCGGACCTGCGCCATCATCGCTTCAGCGACGGGATTGTGAGGGGTCCCAGCGTCCTTTCGCGGAGGGGGAAGGGGCAAAGAAGCAGCAAAACGCTCAGCGACGGGATTGTGAGAGGCCCCAGCGTCCTTTCGCGGAGGGGGAAGGGGCAAAGAAGCAGCAAAACGCCCAGCGACGGGATTGTGAGAGGCCCCAGCGTCCTGTCGCGGCGGGGGGAAGGGGTAAAGAAGCAGCAAAACGCCCAGCGACGGGATTGTGAGGGGCCCCAGCGTCCTTTCGCGGAGGGGGAAGGGGCAAAGAAGCAGCAAAACGCCCAGCGACGGGATTGTGAGAGGCCCTAGCGTCCTGTCGCGGAGGGAGAAGGGGCAAAGAAGCAGCAAAACGCTAAGCGACGGGATTGTGGGAGGCCCCAGCGTCCTGTCGCGGTGCCAAAAGGGGCGAGAAACGCGCTTAGGGGTGCGGGAGCAAGCACCCCCGCGGGTCCGGCTATCCGAAACATTTCGAAACAATTCGCATAAAGTGGCGGAAAATAAGGAAAGTTTGCTATCTTTGTGGCCTTATTGGAAACACCAATTAACCATTTATTTATTATTAACACCCGATTTATGAAAAAAATTGCAACCCTCGTCCTCGTTCTGGGAATGAGTCTGGTGGCAATGGCGCAGAACGTCACCCTCAAGGGTGTCGTCAACGACAGCGCGGGCGTGCCCGTCATAGGCGCGTTCGTGGTGGAGCAGGGTACTTCCAACGGCACAATGACCGGCATCGACGGCGACTTCTCGCTCGTCGTGCGCCGCGGTGCCGCCGTTGAGGTTTCCTGCATCGGCTACGCCACACAGACCATCCTCGCAACAGAAGACAAAGAGGTTACCGTCGTCCTTCCCGACGACACCCAGATGCTGGAAGAGACCGTGGTCATCGGCTACGGCGTCCAGAAGAAGAGCGTGGTGACGGCGTCCATCGCCAAGGTGGATTCCGACGCACTCGGTCTTACGGCCCCCACCCGCGTCGACAACGCCCTCAAGGGCCTCACCGCCGGCGTTACCGTCACGGCTTCCTCCGGTCAGCCGGGAGCATCGTCCCGAATCCGCGTGCGCGGCGTCGGCTCCATCAACTCGTCCGACCCCGTGTACATCGTGGACGGCATGCCGATCTCCGGCGGAATCGATTACCTCAACCCTTCCGACATCGAGAGTATAGAGGTCCTCAAGGACGCCGCCTCCGGTGCAGTGTACGGTACGCGTGCTGCCAACGGCGTGGTGCTCGTCACCACCAAGAAGGGCACCAAGGGCAAGGCCAATATCGATTACAACTTCTCCTACGGCATCTCCAGCCCCTGGAAGGAGCGTGAGGTCCTGAACGCCAGCGAGTACGCCCTCCTCATCAACGAGGGCTACATCAACAGCGGCTCCGCCCCCCGCTACAACGACCCGTTCCAGTACGGCGAGGGCACCGACTGGCAGAAAGAGGTATTCAACTACAACGCTCCCCAGCAGACCCACGAGGTCTCCGTGAGCGGCGCCTCCGACGCAGTCAACTACTACCTCTCCCTCGGATACACAGACCAGGAAGGTATCGTAGGCGGCAACTTCGGCCGTTCCAACTACAAGCGTCTCACCCTCAGGTCCAACACCGGCCTCACCCTCTGGGACGCCACCAAGGAGCGCAACTACCTCAACAAGATGGTGCTCAACAACCAGATTTCGTACGCATACATCACCTCCAAGGGTATTGCAGAGAACTCCCAGTGGGGATCTCCCCTCGGATCGGCCCTGGCCATGTCTCCCATCCTCGGCGTCTATGCCACGGATGCAGACCTTGCCAACTATGCCGTAGTGTATGCAGGAGAAACCCTTCTGGCAGACGCTGAGGGCCGCACCTATATGATCCCTGGCGGTTCCTACAACGAGATGGTCAACCCCATCGCCAGCCTGAGCCTCCCTGCCAACGGCAACTGGAGCCACAAGTTCGTGGGCGCCTTTGGAGGCGAGCTGCAGATCTGGGACAACATCAAGCTGCACAGCACCTTCAGCATGGATATGAGCTTCTGGGGCAACAGCGGATACACCCCTCTGTTCTACCTCTCCGGCAACAACCGCGCAAGCTCCACCAACGTCAACGCCCAGTACGAGAAGGGCCTCGTGTGGCAGGTGGAAAACTACCTCACCTGGAACAAGGACTTCGGCAAGCACAGCGTGTCAGTTCTCCTTGGCCAGAGCGCCATGGAAAACAACTCCGACGGTCTCTACGGCATGCGCCGCGACATAGCCGAGGAGTGGTACGGCAAGCCCTACATCAACAACGCCCCCAACAACACAGACGAGGCGGACAAGCAGAGCGCAAGCGGCTGGGTGAATTCTTCCTACAGGCTCGCTTCTTATTTTGCCCGTGCCGACTGGAACTACGACGAGCGCTACATGGCCCAGGTTACGTTCCGCCGCGACGGTTCCTCACGCTTCGGCGCCAACAACAAGTGGGGTAACTTCCCGTCCTTCTCTTTGGGCTGGAACCTCCACAAGGAGCCTTACATCACGCTCCCTGCATGGTTCACCACCGCCAAGGTGCGCGCATCCTGGGGCGTCAACGGTTCCGACGCTTTCGAGGCGTTCCGTTACACCACCCTCACGTCCAAAGACAACAACTACATCTTCGGCAACAACGAGGCCACCGCACAGGGCGTCAAGTCCAGCGGCCTCGCCAACCCCGACCTCCACTGGGAGCAGTCGGTGCAGACCAACATCGGCTTCGACCTCGGCTTCTTTGAAAACGCCCTCACCGTGGGCATCGACCTTTACAACAAGACCACCGAGGGCATGCTTCTCCAGATGCCTACCCCCGCATACGTAGGCGAGTCCAGCCCCTGGGGCAACGGAGGTAAGATGGTCAACCGCGGCGTAGAGTTCGAGACGAGCTACAAGTGGGGCATGGGCGACTGGAACTTCCGCCTCGGCGGCAATGCCACCTATCTCTACAACCGCTTGATTTCCATGGGTAACGAGAGCGGATTCCAGAACTACGACTCCTTCCAGGGAGCCGGCGCCATGACCCGCGGCGAGAACGGCTACCCGTTCCCTTACTTCTACGGCTACAAGACCGACGGCATCTTCCAGAACCAGGCTGAGATCGACGCCTACGTGAATGAGGCGGGCGAGAAAATCATGCCCGATGCCGTTCCCGGCGACGTACGCTTTGTGGATGTGAACGGCGACGGTGTCTTTGACGCCGACGACCGTACCTACATCGGCAACGGCATGCCCGACTGGACCTTCGGCCTCAACTTCTCCGCCGGCTGGAAGAACATCGACTTCTACATGCTGTGGCAGAGCACCGTGGGCAACGACGTACTCGACGTGACCCGCCGTAACGACGTCTCCGAATCCAACATGCCGGCCTACATGCTCGGCCGCTGGACAGGAGAAGGCACCTCCAACAAGTATCCCCGCATCGTCCGCGGAGACAACGTCAACTGGCAGATGTCCGACCTGTACGTACAGGACGGCAGCTACCTGCGCCTGAAGAACATCCAGCTTGGTTACACCCTCCCGCAGAAGTGGACCAAGACCGTGCTCGTGCGGTCCCTGCGCTTCTACGTTGCGGCAGAGAACCTGCTGACTCTCACCAGCTATCGCGGCTACGACCCCGAAATCTCCTCCGGCGGAACCTCCCTCGGCGTAGACTACGGCGTCTATCCCCAGCCCCGCACACTCCTTTGTGGCATCAACCTTAAATTCTAGGCAATCATGAGAAAGCATATCATTCTGGCGGCCGTCGCCGCCGTGGCACTTTCCTCTGCCTGCACAAGCGAATTCCTCTCCGTGGAGCACACCAGTGCCGTCCCGCTCGAAGAATACTTCACCACCGAGCCCCATCTCCAGGAGGCCCTCATCGCCGCCTACGATCCCCTCGAGTGGTTCGACTGGACAAACCAGTACAGCCCCGTCAACATCATGTCCGACATTATGGCAGACCAGATCTGGGTCGGCGGCGAAAGCAAGACCGACAACCAGCACTGGCATCTCATGATGAACTACGAGGCCCTGCCTACGAGCGTCATGTCCAGCATCCTGTCCGACTGCTACAGCGGCGTCAAGCGCTGCAACGACGTGCTCACCTACATGGGCTGGGTGCCCGACCTGCCCTCCGACGTTGCCAAGAGCGTCGAGGCCCAGGCACGCGTCCTGCGAGTCTTCTATTACAACATCCTCTGGAAGTTCTGGGGCAACATCCCTTACTACGAGACCAACCTTACCGGCGACTTTACCGGCGAGCAGTTCCCCGCAGACGAGGTGTACGCAAAGTTCATGGCCGACCTTGAGGGCGCCATCGCCATCGGAGCCCTTCCCATGAAGCGCGAAGGAGAAGAAATCGGCCGCGTATCACTCGCAATGGCCTACATGCTCTACGCCGAGGCCGTGCTCTACCAGAACGACGAAAGCCGCTTTGGCAAGGCCCTCGACTACATGAAGGAAATCATCTCCAGCGGCAAGTACGCACTGCTTCCCGACTACGGCCAGATCTTCAAGGAGAGCGGCGAGTGGGGCAGCGAGTCCATCTTCGAGATAGACTACAAGGCCGTCGGCGGCCAGCGCTACTGGAGCTGGGTGCGCGGAGCGGGCGGTACCGTCCTTCCCCGCCTCATCTCCCCTTACGGCTGGAGCGGCGACTCCGAGCACGACGCAGGCTGGGGCTTTGCACCCGTGCGCCAGGAGACCTACGACATGTACGATGCAGCCGACGCCCGTCGCGCCGCAACCTGCTGGGTCATAGACCCCGCCCTTTCCGACAAGTACACCCACCGTTATCAGGACACCGGCATCTTCCTGGAGAAGTACGTTGCCTATAAGGCCAACGGCGACACCGACGGCGATGCCGACCTCCGCTTCAACAACAACCTCCGCTACTACCGCTATGCAGAGACCCTGCTCAACGCAGCCGAGCTCGTACAGCGCGGCGCAGGCAGCGGCGATGCAGAAAAGTGGCTCAACGAGGTCCACTCCCGTTCCCTTGCCGGCAAGACCGTCAGCCTGTCCCTCGACAACATCAAGGAGGAGCGCAGACTCGAGTTCGTTGGCGAAGGCAAGCGCTACTGGGACCTCATCCGCTGGGGCGACGCTTCCACCGTTCTCGTGCCGGACAAATACGGCTACCGCACCAACACCTGGAGCGAAAGCAAGAAGTATCTTCCTTTCTCCCAGAGCCTTATCGACTCCACGCTGGGTAAGACCTACGAGCTGAAGCAGAACAACTATTAAAGAAGTTCCGACAATGAAAAGATTAGCATACATATTTATGGCCGCAGCCCTCGTGCTGACCGCCTGCGCAAAGGAGCAGTTCGAGCACCCGAGCGAGGCCAATGCCCCCAGGTCTGCGTCGGACTACACTCCTGCCATCACGGTGGACCAGGAGCTCAACCAGGTGACCTTCTCCATTGCAGAGACGGGGGTCGTTCCCGTGTGGGTGCTCCAGGACAACGCAGGTGAATGGACGAGCTACAACGCCCGCAACGGCTTCAAGAAGATCTTTGCCGCCGCCGGCGACTACTCCGTCCGTATGTACATCATGAACGCCTCCGGACTCACGCCCGACTATGTGGAGAAAACCTTCCACATTGACAACACGATCATGAGCTTCGACAAGTACATCCGCCAGATTTCCGGCGGTTCGGAGAAAGTGTGGCGTATAGACAACAGCGTGGATGCCCATCACGCCTGCGGCGAGAGCATCGGCAATCCTGCGGGCTGGTGGGCCGCCAAGCCCGACGAGAAGGCCGCATTCGGCATGTACGACAACCGCATGACCTTCACTTCCGAGGGTGGCTACACCTTTGAGCCCGGCGATGCCGGAACCGTATACGTGAACTACGGCGTTACCGCAAGCCCTTACGGCCCCCACAGCGAGACCGCCGACTTCACCTTCCCCGTAAGCGCAGCTACATCCGCCTACCAGTTTGCAGTAGAGGGCAACGACCTCGTGCTCAAGCTCGACGCCGGCTCGCTGTTCCCTTACATCCCCAACAACGAGTTCCTCACCGACACCAAGTTCTACGTCACCTCCCTGGACAATAACTCCGCAACCCTGGTGGCATGGAACGGCAGCATCGCATGGCAGTTCATCCTCACCAGCAAGGCCGGCAAGGTTACCTGGAACGGATTCAAGTACAACGCCGACTCCAACCTCTGGAAGCCTGCAGACGCCGCCCACACCATCACACAGTGGTATGCACCCGGCTGGAGCCAGATTGCAGACGCCGAGCTCACCGAGGCCGGCGGCAGCTACACCCTGGTCTATCCTTCCGCAACCTCCGACCAGTGGCAGGCCCAGTTCTTCATCATCCCTGATGCTCCCATATCCCTGAGTGCAGGAAAGAATTACGACTACTCGGTAATAGTTACCACATCCCAGGAGCTCCCCGGCATGACCTTCAAGCTCACCGACACCACCGACGACGGCAACTTCCTCTTTACCGAAAGGATCAAGATCCCCGCCAACGAAGACTACATCTTCTACCTGCAGGATCTGCCCGGCATCGACGCAGATGCCGTTAAGATGGTGTTCGACTTCGGCGGCAATGCCGACAATACCGAGGTCACCATCAAGAACATCGTCCTCAAGGACCATGCTGTCGACGACGGCACAGTGCCTCCGGGCGACGAGCCTGGCGACAATCCCGGCCAGCAAGGCAGCTACACCTATGGCGAGAACCTCATCGGCGGCCTGTACCTCGACTCTATCTGGTTCAGCGCTGCCGACTGGAGCGGCAACCTTGACCCCGGCGCCAAGTACGAGGGAGGCAAACTCACTCTCACATGCCCCGACGGCATCGGCGGCAGCGAATGGCAGGGCCAGGTCAAGCTGGTTGCCGACGTGCCTGCAGATCCCGAGAAGCGCTATGCCTTCTTTGCCACCATCGAGTCCGCTGCAGACGGCGTGTGCACGGTAAAGCTTGCCGATGCCAACGACGACTCCAACCACGCGTTCTTCTACGACAACGGCGTAAAACTCACCGCATACGAGAAAGTTGCCTACAAGCAGGAGCCCGTTTCTCCCGACCAGGCATATGAGAAGGTGATGGTCATCTTCGACTTCGGCCGCATGCCCGCAGGCACGGAGATCAACGTCACCGGCATCGAGCTCAAGGAGATCACCGGAGAGTCTTCCGGTGGCGACGGTGGCGGCAATGGCGGCGGCTCCCTGAGCTACGATTCTGCAGACAACCTCTGGAAGCCTGTAGACGCCGAGGGCGGTCACACCTACAGCCAGTACTACGCCACAGGCAGTGGCTGGACCCAGCTCGCCAACCCGGAGATTACCCAGAAAGGCAACGCCTACAGCTTCACTCTCGATACTGAGACTATGAACCAGTGGCAGGCCCAGTTCTTCATCATCCCCACCGATGCAACAAAGATTTCGCTTTCCGCAGAAAAGAAATACGACTTCCAGTGCACCGTGGAGCTGAGCCAGGACGTCAATCAGGTGACCTTCAAGCTCACAGACACCACCGACGACGGCAACTTCCTCTTTACCGAGAGGCGCGACATCACAGCCTTCGAGACCTTCGTCTTCTCCCTTAACGAAGTTTCTGGCATAGACGCTGCAGCGGTAAAGATGGTGTTCGATTTCGGCGGCAACCCCGCAGATACCGAGGTCCTCATCAAGGACATCATACTTCGCGAGCATAAATGAACTCAAAAGTGACAAGTTTTATTTCGGCTGTTCTTCTTCTCGCCGTTTGCGCCTGCAACGGCGGGAAGGAGAATCCTACCGAGCCCACAGACAACGTAAAGACCTCTCCGGAGGCCTTGGCATTTACCGCAGAGCCTCAGACCCTGGCCCTTACGGTAAACGCCGGAGAGGCCTTCCAGGCCTACTGCAACGACGATTGGGTGTCGGTAGATCCGTCGTACACCGCTGCAGCCAGCGGCACCGTGAACGTTACCGTTGCCGAGAACATGGACTTTGAGCCCCGCAGCACCGAGCTGGTCATCAAGGCCGGCACCGTGCGCCACAAGGTGGCCGTCTCGCAGGCTGGCGCAACGGCTCCGTCCATCGTGGCCCCCGAGGGCTACAGGCTGGTCTGGAACGACGAGTTCGACAAGGCCGGCAAGCCCGACGAGAACGAGTGGTGGTACGAGACCGGTGGCGGCGGCTGGGGCAACAACGAGCTCCAGAACTACGTTGCCCAGGCCAAGGACGGCGAGGAGCTGGCCGTGGTTTCCGGCGGCTCCCTCAAGGTTACGGCAAAGAAGATAGGCAGCACGGTCTATTCCATCCGCATGAACACCCGCAAGGCGTGGACCTACGGCTGGATAGAGGCTAAGCTCAAGGTCTCCGACGCTCACGGCTCGTGGCCCGCATTCTGGATGATGCCGCAGAACTACAAGACCTGGCCCGGCGACGGCGAGATAGACATCATGGAATATGCCATCTCCACCCAGGGCAAGAACTACTCGTCGTCCAGCATCCACTGCAACGCCTTCAACCATATGAAGGGCACGCAGAAGACGCATAAGCAGTCTGTTTCCAACGCGGCCTCCGAGTATCACGTCTATGCCTGCGAGTGGACTGCCGAGTGGATGAAGTTCTACATCGACGGAAAGCAGCACCTGATGGTGAGCAACGACGGCCAGGGATACGACCACTGGCCCTTCTACACCCCCTTCTACATCAAGTTCAACATGGCTTGGGGTGGAAATATGGGCGGAACTGTAAACGAGGACGAGCTGCCTGCCGTCATGGAGGTCGACTACGTCCGCGTCTTCCAAAAGAAATAACACAGGATGACTCTGAGGGGACGGATAATTCAGGTTGCAGCCGTTCTGCTGCTGGCATCTGCCTGCGGGCACGACGTGATAGTCGAGGCCCCGGACCGCCTGAAGTCCGTATCCATCCTCGGGTCTTCCGTCACCCTGCCGCAGAAGGGCAGCGCCGAGCTGCCCTTCCGTGTGCGGGACGAGGGGTTCGGGTTCAACTACGACGTCTCTTCCCCCGACTGCCAGGTGCGGCTGCAGCTCAAAGACGGCAGCGCGCCGGTGAACTTCCGCCTTGCCGCTGTGGCCAAGGCAGAAGAAATTGGGCTCTACAAGGCCGTGCTGCAGGATTGCGGCATAGAGGACGAGTACGTAGAGGATGTATGCATCGTGCTGGTGCAGCGGGGCGAGAGCGGCAACGAGTCGTTCGTGAGCTCCGGCACCGTGGAGGTGCGCAGCGAGGCCGCAGGCTACGGGATCCTCGTCAAAACAGGCCTTCCTGTTGTATATATCGACACAGAGAACGGCAAACCCATAAACTCCAAGACCACCGAGGTGCCGGCGGCGCTGCAGATAAAGGGTTACGGCGGCTATCCGAGCCAATCGACCCTCAAATGCAACGTGCGCGGCCGCGGCAACACCACCTGGTCGTGGCCCAAGAAGCCATACCTCGTCAAGCTGGAGCAGAAGACGTCGCTCCTGGGCATGCCGGCGCACAAGCGCTGGGTGCTGCTGGCCAACTTCATGGACCGTACGCTGATGCGCAACCTGGTGTCTATGAAGGTGGCGTCCATGACGTCGCTCGCCTGGACGCCGCGCTGCGTGCCGGTGGAGGTGGTGCTCAACGGCAAGCATATCGGCAGCTATCTGCTCATCGAGCAGGTGCGGGTAGACAAGAACCGCATCAACATCTCCGAAAAGAACGGCTACGTGCTGGAGCTGGACTTCCACTACGACAACAAGGTGCAGTGGACAGACCGCCATGGCTCCTGCTGGGGGCGTTCCGGCGGCATTCCCTTCGGCCTCAAATATCCCGACCCGGACGAGGTTACGTCCACTCAGCTCAGCTACATCAAAAAGTACGTCAACGATGCCGCGGAGGCGCTCTACGGCCCGGATTTCAAAGATCCGGTCAAGGGCTATGCGGCCTGGATAGACGTAGATTCGTTTGTGGACTACTGGATTGTGTTCGAGGTTATGGGCAACCACGAGCTGAGCAACCCCGGCAGCGTGTTTTTCCATAAAGACGACGGCGGCAAGCTGGTGGCCGGCCCGTGCTGGGACTTCGACTGGGGCGTGCTGTCGTACAACACTTCCCCTCAGGCCAAGACCGGATTCATCAATAAAAACGCAATCTGGTATTCGCGCCTGTTCGAAGATCCGGCTTTCCGGGAGAAGGTGCGCGTGCGCTTTCAGGAGCTCCTGCCGGAGCTACAGACCATTCCGGCTTACATCGATGAGTGCGAGGCGCTTCTCCGCAGCTCTGCAGACCTCAATTTTGCCATGTGGGACCCGTCCGGAGACGCCACCCAGAACGGCGGCAAGATTATCAACGGCGACGAGAGGATAACCTTCTCCGAGGCCGTCGCCCGCATCCGCAGCATATATCAGGAACGGTTAAAGGTAATAGGTTCTAACTTATGAGAAAGATAAAGCTTCCCCTTGTGGTCAAGGTGCTGATTGCCATCGTGCTGGGCATTCTGTTCGGGCAGTTCGTGCCGGAATGGGGCGTGCGCCTGGGAAATACCGTTTCCGGGGTGTTCAACCAGGTGCTCAGGTTCTTCATTCCCCTTATCATAATCGGCCTTGTAACGCCTGCCATTGCCGATTTTGGCAAGACGGCTGGCAAGATGCTGCTGGTAACGGTGGCGCTGGCGTATGTGTTTACCGTGTGCTCCGGGCTCTTTGCGTACCTCTTCAGCGTGGGGCTGTTCCCGGGAATGCTGTCCAAGGGTGCCCTGTCTGCGCTGCAGGAGGGCGGACGCGAGTTCGAACCGTTCTTCACCATCGCCATACCTCCTCTTGCAGACGTCATGACGGCGCTGGTGCTGTCTTTCCTGCTGGGTATAGGAATTGCCGTTACGGGCGCATCCAAGATGCATGGCTGGTTTGAGGAGCTCAAGGGAATCATCGTCCTTGGCATAGAGAAAGTCATCATTCCTTTCCTGCCGTTCTACATCTTCTGCCTGTTCATGGACATGGCCGCCGCTGGCAAGGTGGGCCCGGTGCTGGGCTCGTTCCTCGCGGTGGTGGGGGTGATATTCGGTATGACGCTCCTGCTGCTCGTGCTGCAGTTCTGCGTTGCGGGCATCGTGGCGCGGCGCAATCCCTTCAAGGCTTTGTGGGGAATGCTGCCTGCCTATATGACCGCCCTCGGTACGGCTTCTTCCGCCGCAACCATTCCCGTTACGCTGAGGAGCACCGTTTCCAACGGCGTGCGGGAGGAGATAGCGGGCTTTACCGTGCCGCTGTGCGCCACCATCCATATGTCTGGCAGCACCCTCAAGATTACATCCTGCGCCATCGCCCTGATGCTGATGTTCGACATGCCGGTGGACTTCCTGACCATGCTGGGCTTTGTGATGATGCTCGGCGTGACGATGGTCGCCGCGCCAGGCGTGCCCGGCGGCTCCATAATGGCCGCCCTGGGTATCCTGGGCAGCATCCTGGGCTTCGACGCCGCCCAGCAGGCGCTGATGATTACGCTCTACATAGCCATGGACAGCTTCGGCACCGCCTGCAACGTCACCGGCGACGGCGCCATCGCGCTTATCGTCGACCGCATTGCGGGGCGCAGCAGAGCTTGATTCAAGCCGTCATTCCCGACCTGATCGGGAATCTCCCACAGACCGCGCAAAGCTAAAGCGCTGGTTTATAGCCACTTCCTTCATCTGCCTGCGGCTTTTTTACCGCAGGCATTTTGCGTAAGGTGCTGAGTGGCAGCAGGTTGGTTTTGCGCGCTTTTTAGAGGTTTGCCTCTACTGTTGCGCGCAGCGACGCACCGGCGGGCAGCAGCACGGCGCGCATCCCAACCGCCAGGGCGCCGTCGATATTCTTCTGGGAATCGTCGATGAAGAGGCACTCCCCGGGCGTGCAGCCGCTTTCCGCTATGGCGCGGCGGTAGATCTCCGGATCCGGCTTGAGCAGATGCATCTCGTGAGAGAGGAACATCTTCTTGAAGCTGGAGTCCAGCGGCAGACCTGCGCGCGCGAAGTTGGGGCGGTGGAGCGACATCGACAGCTCGTTGTTATTGCTGAGGAGATAGACGTCGTACTTGAGCGAGAGTTCCTTTACGAGGGCGACGGTGTCGGGGTCAGGAGTGCCGAAGAACTGGTCGTGGCATCGAACAAGTGTGTCTTTGGTGGTGCCGGGAGGGCAGTGAGTGAGGCACAGGTCCAGGAATTCCTGCATGCCGATGCGCCCTGCCTCCATGTCGAGGAAAAAGCCCCTCTGGTGCCACGGATCCAGGTATTCGTCTATGTCTTTAAAGCCGGCGACGTTGCGGTAAGCCTCCACGCAACGGTGAAGGTCCAGCGGCAGCAGCACGCCGCCCATATCGAAAAAGATAGCTTTAATCATAAATCCGCTCGCAAAGTTATGAAAAAAACTTATCTTTGCAGTCCCGACCATTGCCTTGGTGGTGAAATGGTAGACACGAGGGACTTAAATAATTGAGTGCTCGGTCCGAAAGGACAGATGCAGAATGTCGTAAATTCAAGGAAACCTTAACAGGTAATGCTGATGGTAATCTTGAGCCAAGCCTCTGATAAGAGGAAGGTGCAGAGACTAGACACGACACACCTAAAGGGCTGTGCCCCATGGTGAAGGAATAGTCCGGACCACAAACAGAAATGGTGGCGAAAGCCATAGTGGCAAGAAAATCCCTTGGCCCGAAACGGCCGTGCGGGTTCGATTCCCGCCCGAGGCACGAGCGTAACTGCTTGATAATCAAGCGGTTACGCTATTTTTAAACGGGAAGGGAGCTGCTCTGGGCGGCACCAGCGATTGTCATTCTGAGCGTAAGCGAAGAATCTATCTGCTGTCGGGTGACCATACAGGTCCATCGATCTGGCAGGGTGTGAGCATTTCCGGCCGTTTTCAGCCATACCGGTCCACTTATGAAGCAGGGTATCGTCATTTCCGTATCGCTATGTATCCGCTCTCATCAATCATATCCGCACCCTTCTTGGTGAAAAGGAACTGGTATAGCTTGTACGCCATACTTTCGTGATCTTCAGAATAGCGGACCGCAGCATAGATGCTCGACACAAACGGATACTTGTTCGACCTCAAAGACTCTTTGCTTGGTGCCACGCCGTCAATGGAAAGCATAGAAACCCTTTTTAAATCGCGGACCATTGCCGTGCAGTAGAAGAAAGGCGTATATCCGATACCGTATTCATCGATTTCAAGTTGCAGGTATGGCGAGGCCATCTGTGAGCCTATTATTTCAACCATATAGGTCTCTTCGGTTCCGTCGATCATGGTCAAGCCATTCATAACGAGCGTCTCCATCTTCTCCTGGCTGCCTGAATCGGCATCCCGGATATAGGGCGTAATGGCATGGTCGACGCCGCCGACCTCCTTCCAGTTGGTGATCTCTCCGGTATAGATCTTCCGTACCTGGTCAGATGTCAGGTTCTTGACGGGATTCTTGGGATTGACGATGAACACCAGCGCGTCGATGGCCAGCGGAGCCGTTTTCAGTTCTACGCCCAGCTCTGCGGACGCTGCCTTTTCATTCCTGGAAATGTCACGGCTGGCTATGATGACATCGGTCTTGCCCCCAATGAGATTCATGTACGCATCGTGAGTGCCGCTGCAGAGGTTTTTGGCCAGATAGTCATTGTAGGAGAATGACGATTGTCCTCCGTAAAAGTCGGGCTGGATGATGTAGGTTAAACTCCCCATCCAGTCCAGCTCCCACTTGTAGGGCACGCCAAGCAAGTTATAAGCCACCAGATCCCGGACCGGACGTGTGCTCGTGGAACAGTCCGTCAGCGGCCACTCTTCCAAATTGACATCGTTCAGATCGACTTCCGGAATCTCTTTCCCGCCGCATCCGCAAAATGTCGCCGCCAACAAGGCCGTGCAGCTCAGAATATGTAGAACCTTTCTCATGTAACCTTAAGTGCTGTGTGACAAATATAAGCATTTTCACAAATAGCCATTATCTCCAGCACTGTGCCCACCATGTCAACTGCTGGGAGGGGTGGGCACGTTCTGGGGCGTTTTCGTAGCTACCCATCCCATGGTTTGGCACGGCGGGCACGGGTGGGCACGAGAGTTATGAACTGGGGCTGGATTATCAGCATACCCCATCCGTGAGAATGTGCCGAAAACAAACACGGTAATATCATTCCCTTTTGGCGGAAAATTGTTATATTTGTCATAAACCATTTAGCATTAAAGACATGAACATCCTTCTTACCCTGCTCTTCGGAGCCATCGCCGGCTGGCTTGCCGGATTCTTCGTGATCAAAGAAAAAGGCGGCCTGATCTGGAACATCATCATCGGCCTCCTGGGAGGCCTCGTCGGCGGCTGGCTGCTTGGCCTTATCGGCGCCGATGGCTCCTTCTGGACTCAATGGTACGGCCAGATTGTCAGTGCCCTCATCGGCGCCGTCGTCCTTCTGCTTGTCTGGAACTTCGTCAAGAAGCTCTTCAAGAAGTAAGACCTCCGGGCTTTGTAAATACAGACCCATTTTCTCTTTTTATGTAATGCCGTTCCCGTCGGGCGAGACAGGAGCGGCATTGCATTGAGTTATTTATTTGTTATATTTGCACCAGGCAAGACGGTCGTGAAGTCGGCCGGTAATGAAACCAGGAGCATCAAGCATTCCCATTCTGGGAAGCAGCTCCCTTCACAATTAGTATCTTAATCTTTTCCGATTACCTGGATTATCAGGGCACATCGGCTATAACTCTTAAGTATAATCTCTTTGAACCTAATACTATGGCAAAAAACGAAACATCCTTCAATTGTACATCCGAACCGAACTCTATCAGCAACCAGATACCTGAGTTCACCAGCAGCAAGATTATTACCCTCCGTGGTATGCAAGTCATTTTAGATAAAGACCTGGCGTG
>JAFZXV010000091.1 GCA_017616595.1 Bacteroidales bacterium | reverse complement strand
CTTGTGCGCGGCCGCATCTTCCACGCACGCAACCAAAAATCGGCCCGCAAGGCCCTTCAGAAGGGCTTTGACATCAAAGCCGGCATTACCCTGGTGCCCTTTGAAGAGGGCCAGTACATGCTGCCCGACCTGCCGGTGCTGCGAGTTTCCGGAGAGCAAGCGGATACCCTGGTGTTCAAGGGCCTTACGGTGGATGTGAAGACAATGCCGGTAGACACCGCAACATTCGAGATCCACGACATCAAGGGCCAGATACAGTATCCCGTAACCTTTGCGGAGGTGCTGCCCTGGGTGCTTGGCGGCCTTGGGGTTGCCGGACTGATCGCCCTGCTGGTATGGCTCGGCGTAAGGGCGTCCAAGCGCAGGCAAGAGGCCCTCAAGCCCAAGGATCCGGCGTACATAGTAGCCCTGCGCGAGCTGGAGAAGTATCGTTCAGACAAATACTGGGCGCCGGAAAAGCAGAAGAGCTTCTACTCCGGCATCACGGACGCGCTCAAGTTCTATATAGACGAGCGCTTTGGCGTGGACGCGCCGGAGATGACCACCGCCGAGCTCTTTGCCGCCCTCAAGGACGACAAAGACATCACCCCTGCAATGTACGGCAGCCTCAAGGAACTGTTCGAGAGGGCCGACTTCGTGAAATTTGCCAAAGCCGTGGCCTCGGACGAAGACAACGCCCGCGCGCTGCCGCTGGCCGTAAGCTTCGTTACGTCCACATACCAGACGCAGCTTGAAAAAGAAACCGCCGGAGAGGAGGCCGCAGAAGAATAATGTACTTTGAGTATCCGCGTCTGCTGTGGCTGCTGGCCATTCCCGCACTGCTCGTCCTGCACTACCTGTGGATGGAGCTGAGGGGCCGCAAGCCGCACCTGCGCGTCTCCACATCGGCACCATGGAAGCAAGGCGGCACTTCCCCGCTGGCCGTGCTCAGGCATCTGCCGTTCGTCCTGCGCACCGTGGCGCTTGTCTGCATCGTACTCGCAATCGCCCGCCCGCGCTCCAGCACCGAGGTGGAAAAGATAGACACCGAGGGCATAGACATCATCCTTGCGATGGACGTCTCCACCAGTATGCTGGCGCGCGACTTCAACCCGGACCGCATCAGCGCAGCCAAAGACATCGCCATAGAATTCATAGCCCAGAGGCCCTCGGACCGTATGGGAATAGTGGTGTTTGCCGGAGAGAGCTACACCCAGTGCCCCCTTACTACAGACCGCGCCACCCTCATCAACCTTATGAAGGAGGTGCAGACGGGACTGATTGAAGACGGCACCGCCATAGGCAACGGACTGGCGACGGCCGTGGCGAGGATGAAGGATTCCGACGCCAAGAGCCGCGTGGTCATCTTGCTTACAGACGGTGTGAACAACTCCGGAGAGATTGCACCGCAAACCGCAGCGGAAATTGCAAAGACCTATGGAATAAGGGTTTACACCATAGGCGTAGGCGCTAACGGAATGGCGCCATACCCCGTCATGACCCCTTGGGGCGTGGACGTGCAGCAAATGAAGGTAGAGATAGACGAAGAACTGCTTAAAGCCATTGCCGACGCCACCGGAGGCCGCTACTTCCGCGCCACAGACAACACCAAGCTGTCTGAGATCTATTCAGAAATCAACAAGATGGAGAAGGCCCGCACCACCATAGACAGCTTCCCCGTCTACAAAGAACTGTTCGGGAAATACGCCATAGCAGCGCTTGTCTGCCTGCTGCTCGAGCTGTTTATCCGTCTGATTATAAGGAGGATGCCGTAATGCTGATATTTGCTTCACCTGTTTATCTGTGGCTCCTTCTGCTAGTGCCCGTAATCCCGATTGTCTATGGGATACTGCGAGCGCTGAGGGCCCGCCGCGTGCGACGCTTCGGAGACCCTGCCCTGGTGCGGCAGCTCATGCCGTCTTACTCGGGCGCCAAGGGTTGGGTGCGCATCATCCTGTTCAGCCTTGCTTTCGGATGCTTTGCCCTGGGCATTTCCCGTCCGCAGATGGGTGCCAAGCTCAGGGAGCACGAGGCAAAGGGCGCCGAGATCATGATTTGCCTGGACGTGTCCAACTCGATGCTCGCCCAGGACTATTCCCCGTCGCGTCTGGACAGGGCAAAACTGGCCATCTCACGCGTGGTGGATAAGCTCCAGGGAGACCGTATAGGACTGATAATCTTTGCTGGAACCTCGTTCGTACAGTTGCCCATCACCACCGATTACGTATCGGCCAAGATGTTCCTGGGCAACATAGACACCGGCTCCGTGCCCGTGCAGGGCACCGCCATAGGAGAGGCCATCAAGACGGCCGCCAAGAGCTTCAGCGCACAGAGCGACAAGAGCCGCGCCATCATCATCATAACCGATGGGGAGAACCACGAAGACGACGCCGTGGACGCCGCCCGCCAGGCTGCGGAACTCGGCATCAAGGTGTACACCATAGGCGTGGGTTCCCTGCAGGGGCAGCCGATTCCGGTGGAAGGCGGGCTCCTCAAAGACAACGAGGGCAACATAGTGGTTACCCGGCTCGACGAGGCCACGCTGCGCAAGGTTGCAGACGTGGGCAACGGAGCCTACGTGCACGCCGGCACCGAGGAATTCGGACTCGGGCCGATTGTGGACGACATAAAGAAGATGGAGGCCGAGCGCTACAGCTCCATTGTGTTTGAAGAATACGACGAGCTGTTCATGTACTTCTTTGCGGCGGCGCTCGCACTCTTTGTGATTGAGATGCTCATAGGTGAGAGGAGGCACCGCACAAGCCTGTTCCAATGAGACTTAACAGATTGATAATAACCGCAGTACTGCTGTTCGGAGCCCTGTCTTTGCAGGCTCAGACAGACCGCCGCGAGGTGCGTGCCGGAAACCGCAAGTTTGCCAGGCAGGAATACAAGGCTGCAGAGATAGACTACCGCAAGGCGGTGCTTAAGGATTCGCTGTCCGTAGCGGGAGAATACAATCTTGCATCTACCATGTACCGTCAGGAAGACTGGGAGGGGGCAGGCAAGGCGCTGCAGACCGTCAAGGATGTGGCTCCCGCAGGGCCCGATGCCGCAAAATGGCATTACAACAGCGGCGACGTAGCCCTTCAGAAAAAGGATTACGCGGCGGCCGTGGAGGCATTCAAGCAGGCCCTTCTGCTCACTCCGGACGACCTGGACGCCAAAGAGAACTACATCTACGCCAAGCTGATGCTCCAGAATCAGCAGAACGGCGGCGGTGGAGGTCAGGACAACCAGGACCAGCAGGATAACCAGGACAATCAAGACAACCAGGATAACCAGGACCAGCAGCAGAATCAGGACCAGCAGCAAGACCAGCAGCAGGACCAGCAGCAGGACCAGCAGGAGCAAAAGATTTCTGCCCAGCAGGCCCAGCAGATGCTTCAGGCCATCCAGGCTAAGGAAAAGGAAACCCAGGACAAGGTAAATAAAGAGAAAGCTGCCGCACTTAAGTCCAGGCAGAAAGAAAAGAATTGGTAATGAGACGTTTAGCCATATTGCTCACAGCCCTGCTCGCATGGAGCGCTACTGCCCGCGCGCAAGCAACCATTACGGTGAGCGCGCAGAATCTGGTAGCCGCCGACGAGCAATTCAATGTAACCTTCACCATAGAGGGCGAGTCGCGCCCCTCCGACTTCCAGTGGGAACCGGGAGACGAATTCCAGCTCGTATGGGGGCCCCAGAAGGGCACCTCAACCTCTATCAGCATAGTTAACGGCAAGAAGACACAGACGTCGCAAACCACTTATACTTATGTACTTATGCCGCGCGCAACCGGCACCTTCCAGCTGCCTGCGGCAACGGCAACGGTCAAGGGTCAGAAAGTATCGTCGCGCAGCATTACCATCCAGGTGGTATCCGGCGGCGCAAGCGCCCAGCAGGGGCGGCAGCAGCAGGGTCAGGGCTCGTCCGGCAACACCGGCGGCACAGACACCCCCGGCGGAGAAGACATCTTCATGCGCCTTACCGTCAGCAAGACCAAAGCGGTGGTGGGAGAGACCATCAGCGCAACGCTCAAGCTCTATCACAGAGTCAACATCGCCGGATTCGAAGACGCCCGCTTCCCTGCTTTCACAGGCTTCTGGAGCCAGGAGGTGCAGGCCCCGCAGAACATAGAATTCCACCGGGAGAACGTGGGAGACCGCATCTACGACGCAGCAGTTCTCCGCAGCTGGACGCTCATCCCCCAGCAGGCCGGAGAGATCACCATCGACCCTGCCGAACTCGTTTGCCTTGTGAACGTACGGGACAGGCGCGCTTCCAGCGGCAGCATCTTCGACAGCTTCTTCCAGGATGAATATCGCACCGTGCGCAAGCGCGTGAGCACCCCCGCCGTAAAAATCAACGTGTCCCGCATTCCCGCCGGCGCTCCGGCGTCTTTCGGCGGTGGCGTGGGTTCCTTCAGGATGAACGCCACCCTGAGCCGCGACTCGCTGCAGACGCACGACGCAGGTACGCTCCGCATAGCCGTCAGCGGAAAGGGCAACATATCGCTCCTTGAGGCGCCCAAGGTGGATTTCCCGCCGGACTTCGAGGTTTACGACATCAAGACCGGTGTTGACGGCAACACCAAGACCTTCGAGTATCCGTTCATCCCGCGCAGCCACGGAGACTTTGTCATCGGCCCCGTCGAGTACAGTTATTACGATGCAGCCGGGGGCAAATTCGTCACCCTGCGCAGCGAACCTATGCCGCTCAAGGTGAGCAAGGGCGCAGAAAGCGCTCAAGCATCTGCAGGCGGGCAGTTGGTGGTGAATCCCAACCGCAAGGACGTACGCGACCTCGGCAGCGACATCCGCTTCATTGCAACCCGCAAGCCGGCCCTCGCCCGCCGGGGGTACTTCTTTGTGGGGTCCGGCCTGTTCTGGCTGGTTGCGGCACTGCTGTGCGCCATTGCGGCCGCGGTTTACTTTGGCGTACGCAAGGCCGCGGCGCGCAGGGCCGATGTGGTGGGCACCCGTCGCAGCGGTGCCTCCAAGATGGCCCGCAAGCGCCTTGCCCTGGCCGGAGACTTCCTGCATAAAGACCTCTACGGAGCGTTCTACGAAGAGTTGCACAAGGCCCTGCTGGGCTTTGTGTCCGACAAGCTCGCCATAAGCGCGGCAGACCTCAGCAAAGAGAACATCAGCGAGAGGCTGACGGCGGCAGGCGTGAGCGTCGAGCTGGCAGATCGCTTCAACGGCCTGCTGGACGCATGCGAATTCGCCCGCTACGCCCCCTCAGAGGGCCACGATGCCATGAACGCCCATTACGAGGGCGCCGTGGCCGTTATTTCCGATATCGATTCATCTATGCGAAAACCTTCCGCAAAGGGCGCCGGTGCCGCTGTTATAGCAACCCTGCTGCTTCTCGTTCCTATTGAAGGACGTACGCAGACCGTCATGCCCGGCAGCGACCGGGTATCTGCCAGCGAGGAGATTGCCGATCAAGTCGGCAATGACGTATTGAGAGGAGGCGGCGACGCAGACGCCTTGTGGGACGCAGGCGTGGCGGCTTATGCCGACGGCCGGTGGGAAGAGGCGTCTGCCGCGTGGCAGGAGATTGCAGACAGCGGGCTTGAGAGCTCCGAGCTGTACTACAACCTGGGCAACGCGGCGTTCAAGCAGGACGACCTCGCCCACGCCATACTCTGGTACGAGCGTGCCGTCAAGGCCAATCCCTCTAACGCCGACGCCCGTTACAATCTGGACTATGCACGCACCCAGGTGCAAGACCGCATCGAAGAGGTGCCCGAGTTCTTCCTGGAGACCTGGGGCCGCAAGGCATGCTGGCTGCTGCCTTCCGGAGTATGGGCGGCGCTGTTCCTCATATTCCTGGCAGCCACGCTTGCAATGCTGCTGCTCTTCCTGCTCGGCAGGGGCGGCGCCCGCAAGGCCGGCTTCTTTGTGGGGATAGCGACCCTTGTGCTGGCGTTGCTGTGCCTTGACTTCGCATTCTGGCAGAGGACGGACGCCCGTTCCGACACCGGCGCCATAGTAACAGCTCCGGTGGTGGAAGTCAAGAGCTCCCCAGGCAGCGGCGTCAATCTTTTCGTGCTGCATGAGGGCACAAAGGTAAAGGTTCTGGAGCAGGTCGGCGACTGGTGCAACATAGAACTCGCAGACGGCCGTCAAGGGTGGTTAAAAGTCGGGAATTTTGATTATATTTGCACATTTGGAAATATAAACACTTAGAATATGCTCAGTTATTTGCTTCAGGCAGACCCTGTGGAGACGGTTCAGGCCGTGGCTCCCGTACAGCAGGAAATGTCTTATTCCCTCATCGATATGGCCATCAAGGGCGGCTGGCTCATGGTCGTGCTGCTCGTCCTCTCCGTGGTCGCCCTCTTCATCTTCGGCAAGAAGCTCTGGATGATCCGTCAGGCTTCCAAGATAGAGAAGGACTTTATGATGGACATAAGGGACTACATCCACGACGGCAAGCTCAGGTCCGCCAAGACCCTCTGCTCCAAGTTCGACACTCCGGTTGCACGCATGGTAGAAACCGGCATAGACCGCATCGGCAAGCCTCTGAGCGATATCCAGAGCGCCGTTGAGAACGTGGGCAACGTAGAGGTCGCGCGCCTGGAGAAGGGCCTCCCCTACCTCGCCATGATAGCAGGCGGCGCACCCATGATCGGTTTCCTCGGAACGGTCATGGGTATGGTGCAGGCTTTCTTCAACATGTCCCAGGCAGGCAACAACATAGACATCACCCTGCTTTCCAGCGGTATCTACACCGCCATGATCACCACCGTGGGAGGTCTTATCGTAGGTATCATCGCATACTTCGGATACAACTACCTCACCTCCAAGGTTTCCAACGTGGTGTTCCAGATGGAGAGCAGCACCATAGAGTTCATGGACCTGCTCGAGGAGCCTGTAGGATCCGCCAAAGAAAAAGATAAAGAAGAAGACTGATGGCACTCAAGCGCACCACCAAGGCCGACCCGAACGTGGCGATGTCCAGTATGACGGACATCGTGTTTCTGCTCCTTATCTTTTTCCTGGTAACGTCTACGCTGGTCAACCCCAACGCCCTCAAGCTCCTGCTTCCCAAGAGCACCGGGCAGGTGGGGGCAAAGGCCACCGTAACGGTTTCCATCAAGGACTGGGGCGAGGACCGCTACACCTACCACGTCAACGGCAACGAGACCCCCGTCGCCTTCGATCAGATTGAAGACGAGCTCGTAGAGCTTCTCCAGACAGAAGAAGATCCCACCTTCTCCATCCATTCAGACGAATCCGTCCCCATCAAGGAGATTGTCCAGGTGATGAATATCGCCAAACGCAACCACTACAAGGTAATCCTGGCCACGCAACCCGAATGAAACAGTACCTCCGCGAACGCAACGAAAGGGAGCGCAACGCAACCCTCACCGGCATCGTCCTCACGCTGACGGTGCACCTTTGCGCTGCCTTCCTCGTGTCGTTTACCGGTATCAAATACCTCTATCCGCCGCCGGAAGAGAAAACCATACTCCTCAACTTTGACGAGGAGCCCATCCTGGCCCAGCAGACCCCGGGCCGCGACCCTAAAGGCGAGGACGTAAACCCGGACGAGAAGATAGAACTCGTGCAGAAGGCGGAATCGCCCAACGTTTCCACAAAGCCCAACGTCACCCCGGCCACCAAGCCGGACACGCACGGCGACGTAGAAGTGCCCGAGCCCAAGCGCGACGAGGAGCCGCAGATAGACCCTCGCGCCACCTTCCCCGGAATGTCCAAGAAAGACACCTCCATTACGGCGCAGCACGGCTCCAGCGACCCTTCCACCACGTACAAGCCGGGCCAGCCTACAGGCAACGTCAACAAGGGCAACACCGACGGCAAGCCCAACGCCCACCTTGAAGGCCGCGAGGTCGACAAGGCAGGCCTCAAGAAACCAGTGTATACCTCCCAGGAAAGCGGCAAGGTTGTCGTGAAGATCTGGGTAGACCAGTACGGTAAAGTACAGAAAGCCGTTCCCGGAGCGGACGGCACAACGGTAACAGACAAAGCCCTCTGGACGGCCGCACGCAACGCCGCCCTCGAGACAGGCTTCACCATGAGCGCCAGTGCCCCGGCGCTGCAGGAGGGCACAATAACGTATATCTTTAATTTGAAGTGATGACGTGAGTCATCCAAAGAACCTATGGAAGGATTTTCAAAAGACGGCCGAAAACTTAGACCACGCAAGTCCGCCACATCAGGCAGGACAGAAAAAGTAGACATTCAATCAGAAGGCGCATCCCGTCCTTACGAGGGCCGCAGGCCCTACGGGGAGCATCGCTCCTATGGCGAACACCGCAGCTACGGAGAAAACCGCAACTACGGCGAGCATCGCAGCTATGGGGAGCACCGCCCCTACGGAGATCGCCCCGCAAAGCCCAGATACAACAACAACGAAGACCGCCCCTATCACTCCGAGGGCCACACAAGGCTTGAGAAAGAGTGGGGTGAGCACCAGAGCTACGGAGCTCCCCGCAAATCGTATGGCGCAGGTAAGTCCTATGGCGCCGGCAAGCCTTACGGTGCCGGTAAGCCTTACGGCTCCGGCAAACCCGGCAAGGGTGGCAAGAGCTTCAAGGGAGGCAAATCGCCCTTCTCCAAGTCTTCCAACGAGGGCATCAACCGCATGATCAGCCGCCGCCCCCAGGTAGACAGGGATTACGACGGCCCCGCATTCGAGCCCGTGGCAAAAGACGAAATGCGCCTCAACCGCTTCATCGCCAATTCCGGCGTCTGCTCCCGCAGGGAGGCGGACACCTTTATCCAGGCAGGGTGCGTAACCGTTAACGGAGAGGTCGTAACCGAGCTCGGAACCAAGGTCAACATCTTCAACGACGACGTCCGCTTCAACGGCGAGCGCCTCAAAGGAGAGAACAAGGTTTACCTGGTGATGAACAAGCCCAAGGGCTACGTAACCTCCGCCTCTGACCCTCACGCAGACAAGACCGTGATGGACCTCCTGGGCGGCTGCCCCACCAGGGTTTACCCAGTAGGCAGGCTGGACAAGGCAACCACCGGCGTGCTCATGTTCACCAACGACGGAGAGATAGCCGAGCGCCTCACCCATCCTTCTTACGACAAGAAGAAGATCTACCAGGTAGCCCTCGAGCGCAACCTCAGCCAGGAAGACTACGACAGCATCCTGTCCGGCATCACGCTCTCGGACGGCCCCGTGCAGGCAGACGCCCTTGAGTTCGTAGACGAGAACGACCACAGCAAGCTCGGAATAGAGATCCACTCCGGCAAGAACCGCATAGTACGCCGCATCTTCGAGTCTCTCGGCTATACGGTAAAGGCACTCGACCGCGTCTATTTTGCAGGCCTCACCAAGAAGGGTCTCAAGAAAGGCGAGTGGCGCTACCTCAACGAGAAAGAAATCAACATGCTCAAGATGGGGGCCTACGTATAATGGAGCACCACAGCGGATTCGTCAACATAATCGGCAACCCCAACGTCGGCAAAAGCACGCTGATGAACGCCCTCGTGGGCGAGAAGCTGTCTATTGTAACGGCCAAGGCCCAGACAACGCGGCATCGCATCATGGGCATAGTCAACGGCGAGGACTGGCAGATAGTGTATTCAGACACGCCCGGCATCCTCAAGCCCAATTACCGGCTCCAGCAGAACATGATGAATTTTGTGGACGGAGCAATTGGCGACGCCGACATAATCCTGTACGTCACAGACACTGTAGAGACGCCGGACAAGAACGCAGAATATGTGGCCAAGCTCGCCCGCCTGGAGTGCCCTGTAATAGTGGTTATCAACAAGATAGACATCAGCACCCAGGATAAGGTGATGGAGCTTTCCGCCTGGTGGAAGGCCCAGCTGCCGCAGGCTGAGGTCATCCCGGCCAGCGCCCAGGAGAAGTTCAACCTGCAGAGCATACTGGACGCCGTGGTGAGCCGCCTGCCCGTGTGCCCGCCGTGGTTCGACAAAGACGCCTTCACCGACAAGAACCTCCGCTTCTTTGCATCGGAGATCATCCGGGAAAAGATCTTCCTCAACTATCAGGAGGAGATTCCCTACTGCTGCGAGGTGGGCATCGAGAGCTTCAAGGAGGGCGCCGAGCGCTACGACATCAGCGCCGTCATCTATGTGTCGCGCGAGTCGCAGAAGGGAATTATCATAGGCAAGAAGGGCGCTGCGCTCAAGAAGACAGGTACCCAGGCACGCATCGATATGGAAGATTTCTTCCAGAAGAAGGTGTTCCTGAGCATATACGTAAAAGTTGACCCCGACTGGCGCGAGAACAAACGGGAACTGCGCCGCTTCGGCTACGAAGACTAAGAGTTATGGAAGAAGAGAACATTGTCACCGAAGAAATCATCGAAGACGATGACCTCGAGATAGCGGAAGACGCCCAATCGAGCGGTAAGTTCACACGTCTTCTGGAGGGCGACGCCCACAAGTTCAAGCTCTCCGGGATGTTCAAGGACTGGTACCTCGATTACGCATCGTACGTTATCCTGCATCGCGCCGTCCCCCACATCGCCGACGGTCTCAAACCCGTCCAGCGCCGCGTGCTGCACGCCATGTACAAGATAGACGACGGCTCCTTTACCAAGGTGGCCAACATCGTGGGTCAGGCCATGCAGTACCATCCCCACGGAGACCAGTCCATACTCGGCGCACTCGTAACGCTGGGCCAGAAGGGCTTTACCGTGGACTGCCAGGGTAACTGGGGCAACATCCTCACCGGAGACGCCAACGCCGCGCCCCGATACATCGAGGCCCGCCTGAGCAAGTTTGCCAAAGAGGTGCTGTTCGACCCAAAGGTCACGCCGACGATGAAGTCTTACGACGGCCGCAACGACGAGCCCACCGAGCTTCCTGTCCGGTTCCCGCTGCTGCTGGCCCAGGGTACGGACGGCATCGGCGTGGGTCTTGCGTCCAAAATACTGCCGCACAACTTCAACGAGCTGCTGGACGCATCTGTGGCCATACTCGAAGGTAAGCCGTACGAGCTTTACCCCGACTTCCCCACCGGCGGCTTTGCAGATTGTTCCAAGTATCTGCAGGGCAGGCGCGGAGGACGCGTGAAGGTGCGTGCCCGCATAGAGAAGATAGACAAGAGCACCATCGCCATTACCGAGATCCCTTACGGCAAGTACACGAAAGACCTCATAGAATCCATCCTGCGCGCCAAAGACAAAGGCAAGATCAAGATAAAGAAGATAGAGGATATGACCACGGACAAAGTGGAAATCCTCATCCATCTGCCGGGCGACGTGTCTCCGGACAAGACCATAGACGCCCTCTACGCCTTTACCGACTGCGAGTGCAACATAGCGCCCAACGCCTGCGTCATAGTGGACAACAAACCCAAGTTCCTCTCCGTAGACGAGATACTCGAGTACAGCACCATGCGCACGCGCGACATCCTTCTCCGTCAGCTCCGGATCAAGCTGGCAGAGCTGGAAAACGACTGGCACTACAGCTCCCTGGAGCGCATCTACTTCGAGAACCGCGTCTACAAGATCCTTGAGCAGGACCAGTCAAGCTGGGAGGAGCAGAAGGAAGACACTCTGGCCAGGATGAAGACCTACGAGAGCCTTCTGCACCGTGAGGTGACGATGGAAGACATAGACCGCCTGGTAGACAAACCGGTGCGCAAGATTTCCAAGTTCGACGTAAAGGCCATAGACGAGCGCATAAAGGGCATCGAGGCGGAGATGGAAAAGGTGCAGGACAACATCGCCCACATAGACCGCTACACCATAGACTGGTTCAAGCAGCTCAAGAAGAAGTACGGCAAAGACTTCCCCAGGCACACGGAACTCACTGGCTTTGAGACCATTGCCGCCACCAAGGTGGTCAACAACAACGCAAAGCTCAGCGCCAACCTGGCAGAGGGATTCGTGGGCATAGGCCTCAAGAAAGACGACGGCGGCGAGTTCATCAGCGAGTGCTCAGACCTGTCGGAAATTATAGTCATCCGGCGCGACGGCACGTACATAGTCACCAAAGTGTCGGACAAGGCCTTCTTCGGCAAAGACCTGCTGTACGTTGGCGTTTTCAACAGGGGCGACACCCGCACCATCTACAACGCCATCTACCGCGTGGGCAAGTCTTCGATGTACTACGCAAAGCGCTTTGCCGTAACCTCGGTCACGCGCGACAAGGAGTACGACATAACAACCGGAGAACCCGGCTCGCAGATAGTCTGGTTTACCGCCAACCACAACGGCGAGGCGGAAACCGTGCGCGTGCAGCTCCGTCCCAAGCCAAAGCTCAAGAAAACATCGTTCGAGTACGACTTCTCAGAGCTTGGCATCAAGAGCAAGACGGCCAGGGGCAATCTGGTTAGCAAGAACGCCATACGCACAATAACCCTGCGCAGCAAGGGTGTGAGCACCATCGCCGGCAAGCAGATTTGGTACGATACAGACATCCAGAAGCTCAACGACGAGGGCCACGGCCTGTACCTCGGGGAATTCGGCGACGGAGACAAAGTGCTGGCAGTCTTCAAGAACGGAACCTTCTACACCACCTCGTTCGACCTTTCCAACCGCTATCAGGGCGACGTGCTCCGCATAGAGAAGTTCGACCCGGACAAGACCTTCACCGCCCTGTACTGGGACGCCGCGGTAAAGTCT
This sequence comes from Bacteroidales bacterium, assembly GCA_017616595.1. GTDB lineage: Bacteria > Bacteroidota > Bacteroidia > Bacteroidales > UBA932 > Cryptobacteroides. The sequence goes on along the minus strand of JAFZXV010000091.1, from coordinate 832 downwards.
TTCTACGTCAAGCGCTTCTCTTTCGTCCCCAGCGACAACACGCCCCTCCCCTTCATCGCAGAGGGCAGCAAGAGCCGCCTGGTCGAGCTGAGCGACGACAGGCACCCTCAGTACGAGGTAAGCTGGAAGCTCGAAGACAAGCCCGCCGAACTGATAGACGCAGAAGAGTGGATAGGCAAGAAAGGATACGCCGCCAAGGGCAAGAAGGTGGTCGACAGGGGCGAAGTCAAGAGCGTACGCTTTGTGGAGCCCTTGGTTAAGCCCGGAGACGAAGAGCCGGAGGAAGAAGTTGAGGAGCAGGAAGTTACGGCTCCGGAAGAAGCTCCGGCGCCGGCCAGGCAAGACATCCGCGGCAAGGAGATACGCATCCCCGAGACCGCCGAAGAACCTATTGAACTGATATTCGAAGAACCAACTTTATTCTAATCCAATATGTTAGCAACAATTATCTACGTCCTGGGTATAATCGCAGCCATCTGGTGCGTACTCGACATCCTCAAGAAACCCAAACTCGACCTCCTCTGGAAGATAATCCTCATCATTGCAGTGCTCGCCACAAGCTGGCTCGGCTTCCTGCTCTATTATTTCCTTATCCGTCAGAGGATCTAGAGTTGATTCCTGAATTAGCCCGACGCCGGTGGTCCAGAATTTGGACCACCGGCGTCACTTTTGCCCGGATTACGTTACCGGTGATCCTTCCGATGGACCACCGGGCGCAGTGAGGCCGCTAACGAAAGGAAGCGAAAGCAAAATAAACAAAAAATATCTACCTTGTATTGCAAAGTATTAAAATTGTTTTATATCTTTGCATTGTCAAAATCTTTGCAAAGCT
>JAFZXV010000090.1 GCA_017616595.1 Bacteroidales bacterium | reverse complement strand
GCAGATGAGAGTATTCAGTGATGAGATAATGGCGGCGGGATGCCGCGAGTGCAATATCGCCAGTGCGGGCAGCGCCACCATTATGGAGAACGCCCGCCTTGCCGGTTATCTTGAGAGAGAGACCGGCATCCCGGTAATCCACATGGAGTTGGGCTCGCCCGGCTTCGCTCCCAACCACATCGGCGTAGAGGCAGAGAAGGCCGCGCTGGACGCCGGCATAGGCTCCAAGTATCCGCCCACGGACGGCCTGCCTGTGCTCAAAGAAGCGTCGGCACGTTTTGTAAAGGCGTTCCTCAATGTGGATTGGGGGCCTAAGTACTTCATTCCCACCGTTGGCTCCATGCTGGGGGCGTTCGGCGCCATTGCCGCCGCAAGCCAGTGCCGGCCGGAGAGGAGCAAGATCCTTGTCCTGGAGCCCAGTTTCTCCGCCAACAAGCAGCAGATGGCTGTGCTCGGGATAGAGTGGCAGGGAGTTGAGGTGCCCGAGTTGCGCGAGGGCGGCTTTGAGAAGAAACTCCGTGCCCTTCTTGGCGGCCGCGAGTTTGCCGCGTTGATGTACTCCAATCCCAACAATCCTTCGTGGATGTGCCTCTCAGAGGAGGAACTGCAAATCCTGGCCCGCATTGCCGACGAGACGGAAACCATTGTAATCGAAGACCTTGCATACTTCTGCATGGACTTCCGCCGCAGCGGATTCGGCGTTCCTTTCCAGGAGCCTTATCCCCCCACCGTGGCAAAGTTCACCGGCAACTGCATGCTGCTCCTGTCCGGTTCCAAGATCTATTCTTACGCCGGCCAGCGCATCGGCGTGCTTTGCGTCGGGCCCGACCTGTACGCCCGCCGGTTCCCGGCCTTCGCCGCCCGCTACGGCGGTTACGGAGTATTCGGCCTCACCATCACCGGAGGCATACTCGATATGATAACCTCCGGCTGCACCGCCAGCACCCAGTGGGGCCTTGCGGCAATGATGAACAGCAGCTGCGACGGCACCCTCCGCTTCCTGGACGATGTGAGCGAATACAGCACCCGCGCCACCCGCATGAAGGAAATCTTCCTTCGCCACGGCTTCTCCATCAGCTACGAAGAAGACGCCTCCGGCCCCATTGGCGACGGCTTCTTCTTCACCCTAAGCTATCCCGGCCTGAGCAGCGCCGCCCTTGTGGACGAGCTCCTGGCCTACGGCGTGAGCTCCGTGAGCCTGGACAAGATGGGTAGCTGCCGCCGCGGCGTGCGCGTCTGCTCCAGCCGCATCCACGGCAACCAGTTCGGGCTCCTTGAAGAGCGCATGGCCGCCTTCGAGGCAGATCATAGGTAGTAATTTTTTTACTATCTTAGCGCTATGAAACTGATAACCCTCATAGCGGCGATAGTGCTCGCAGTCGTCCCGGCAGACGCCAAAAAGCCCAAGACCAAGAAGTTCACCCACGAGACAGTGCAGATTCCTGCGGTAGAGCCCAGGACCATCGGCATCCAGACAGACAACTCCAGCCTGGTGCTCTCCGTACGCTCCGACGGCACCGTGCACCAGCTCCACTATGGGGCCAAGGTAGATGCCGCCGAGTTCGCTCCCGTGCCATACGCAGAAGGGCGATACGGCAGCGGCGCACAGGCGTTCCCTGCCACCGGAGGCCGCTTTATCGGCACTCCCGCCCTGCATCTCAAGTATGCCGACGGCTCGCACAACACGGAGCTGCGATATATCAGCCACGACGTATCCGAGGCTGGCGGCGTTACCGTAACCTCCGTAGTGCTAAAGGATTACGTCACGAACGTCATCGTTACCCTGTACTACGAGGCGTACCAGGCCGAGGATGTGATTGTCACGCACGCCGAGGTCATAAACGGCGGCAAGAAGCCGCTGAGCATAATCGATTGCGCATCGAGCGCGATGAGCCTGCGGGCGGGCAGCTACCTGCTTACGCACGTCAGCGGCACATGGGCCCAGGAGTGGCAGCTCGAGTCCGAGATGCTGGGGCACGGCGTCAAGACCCTCGGCAGCCGCGCCGGCGTGCAGACCACCCAGTGCTCCAATCCCTCGTTCGTGCTGAGCATGGACAGCCCCGTGCTCAACGAAGACAGCGGCGAGACAGTGGCTGGAGCGCTTGCGTGGAGCGGCAACTGGACCATCAATTTCGATTACGACGTCGAAGACCGGCTTACCGTAACCGGCGGCATCAACCCCTTCGCCTCCGAGTATCCGCTTGCCGCGGGCGCATCGTTCCGCACCCCCGACATGATTTGGACACGTTCCTGCCAGGGCGCGGGCGGCGTTTCCCGCAACATGCACCGCTGGGCGCGCAAGTACGGCGTCTATGGCGGCGGCCGGCTCTGCCCCATCCTCCTCAACAGCTGGGAGGGGGCATACTTCACCTTCAACACGCAAACCATACTCCGGATGATTGACGACGCCGCGTCGATGGGGCTCGAGATGTTCGTGCTCGACGACGGCTGGTTCGGCAACAAGTACCCCCGCAACTCCGACGACGCAGCCCTTGGCGACTGGCAGGTCAACACCTCCAAGCTCCCCGAGGGTATAGGCTATCTGGCCTCGTACGCCCACTCCAAGGGGCTCAAATTCGGCATCTGGATAGAGCCGGAGATGGTCAATCCCGCCTCCGAGCTTGCGGAGCAGCACCCCGACTGGGTGGTCCAGAGCCCCGGGCGCCAGTTGTACGAAACGCGCAACCAGTGGAACCTGGACCTCAGCAACCCGGCGGTGCAGGACTTCGTCTTCGGCGTCTTTGACGGCGTGATGCAGAGCTCGCCCGACATCGACTACATAAAGTGGGACCTCAACCGCATGGTGGTCTCTTTTGGCAGCCCGTACCTCGGGGAGGCGTCGGACCGCTTCTTCATCGAGTACACCCAGGGATTCTACAACGTTATGCGCCGCATCCGGGAGAAGTACCCGCAGACTATGGTGCAGTGCTGCTCTTCCGGCGCCGGCCGCGTGGATTTCGGTGCGCTCGGATGGTTCAACGAGGTATGGACGAGCGACGATACGGACGCCCTCGAGCGCGTTGGCATGCAGCACGCGATGTCGCTCATCTACCCGTCGTGCATAATGGCGTCCCACGTGTCCACCGTGCCCAATCATCAGAGCCGCAACGTAACGCCGCTCAAGTTCCGCTTCGACGTTGCCTGCCAGGGACGCCTCGGCCTGGAGCTCCAGCCTAAGTATCTGTCGGAAGAGGAGTTAGCCCTGGTGCGCCGCTGCGTAGAGTCGTACAAGAACTACCGCTACATAGTGGAAACCGGCGACCTCTACCGCCTCGGCACCCCTTGGGGCAACGACTTCTACGGTGCCATGTACGTCACGCCCGACAAGAAGCACGCGGTGGTCTACACCTACTGCATCGGCTTCCGCCAACTTGCCTGCGAAGGCCAGCCTTTCCGCCTCAAGGGCCTCGACCCTTCAAAGAAATATAAGGTGGTGGAGCAGAACGTCGACCGCTCCTGCTGGTGGGGCAACGGCCAGTCTTTCAGCGGCAGCTTCCTTGCCAGCGGCGCCTTCAACCCCTCACTCCCGGCGCTGTACTCCTCTGCGGTGTTTGTGCTGGAAGCGGAGTAAAGGAATAGTGGTGTCCGTACTCAAAACAACCCCTTTTTGAGTACGGCCGAAAAGATCTGTTACCGATTAAAAGGAATACCCAATACCCAGCATCAGAGACCATCCGCCGAGCCAGCTGGCTCCGGCAAGAAGGTCGAAGCGGTGCAGGCTGAAGATGGCTCCGGCCTCGATGCCAAGCCCGGTGTAGCTGTAATCCGTCACGCGGGCCCACTTGCCGGCGACATCCTGCCAGGCAAGGCATTTGCTGCCATATCCTGCACCGACGTAAAGGCCAACAGCATCAATTGGATGCCAAACAGGACCGGCGGAGACGGACCAGGAACTATACCGGGAGTTGCCGTCGCCCCAGAATTTGCCTCCGCCGTCTATGTTGCCGCTGGAGCTGGTACTATAGCTGACGCTTGCGCCGGTAAACGTACTCCGGGCGCTCAGATAACCGCCCCAGTGCTCTTTTGCAACGGCAGCAAAGAGGCCAAAGGCTGGCTTGACTCCCCAGTCTACAATTGGGATGATATCGGTGCGAATGGGGCCGTAGAGAGGCGTGGAAGGCATTTTTATGTCTTCAGAAGGCGATCCGGCGAAGCTTCGTGACGCGATGCCGGAATCCGTCGGCGGCACCAGCCCTACAGGCGGCATACCGGGAATGACGCTTCCCTGAGGCAGTTCCGGATGCTTTGGAACTGTTGGCTCGACGGGAGCTGGCGGGAGCTTGACTTTTTTGCTTGACTCGCGCTTATTGGATTCCACTTTCTTTGATGTATCGGCGTTGTTCTTGCCGGCATCTGCTCCCATCGATGCCTCGTAGCGGCTGCGTATGGAATTGAACCGCTGGCGTTGCGCCGTGCTCATGCTGCCTTGCGACTCCTGAATCAGGCTGCGAAGGCGGCCGAGTTCTCCAAGGAGCCCTGTAACTTCTGCGTTTGGCACGGCGTCCCCGGCGGTAATGCGGCCTCGCATCTCTATACAGCGGCCGCAGATTTCTTCGTAACGGTCGAGTACTCCGTCCCACTTGTCCTGCGCTTGCAACACTGATGAAACGAGCAGGGCCAGGATGGCTATTGCGCTATGGCGGAGGAGTGACATTGCGCAAAAGTACGCAAAAAAGCGTATCTTTGAACGCCATGACCGAAGATTCAGGTTTTTTTGCCAGTCCGGAACCATTGCCGGCCAAGTCAGGGGCGATGGAGTGCATCCATCGTTCCGAATACGGCTGGTCTGAACTCTATCGGATAGACAAAGGGGGGCGATTCCGGGTACTCAAGGCCCTCAAGCCGGAATTCCGCGACCAGGAGCTATACGCGCAGCTGCTCCGCAAGGAATACGAAATCGGCTACTCCCTGTCGCACCCTGCCATTTGCGAGGTCTACGGGTATTCGGTCATCCCCGGTCTTGGCTATGCTATAGAAATGGAATGGGTGGACGGTTGCACGCTTGAGCAACTGATTCAAGAGGGCCGCATAAACCGGAAAGAATCTCGCCGCATCATTCTCCAACTCTGTGACGCGCTCTCTTATCTTCACTCCAAACAGATTGTCCACCGGGACCTCAAACCTTCCAACATCCTCGTTACCCACAACGGCAAGAACGTGAAAATCATAGACTTCGGTCTATCCGATTCAGATTCTTACGCCGTTCTGAAAGGCGCCGCCGGCACCCGTTCCTTTGCCGCCCCGGAGATTCTTGCCGGCCAGGCCGGGGACTGGCGATCCGACATATGGTCGCTGGGGTTGATCCTTCGCCGCTTGTTGCCTGCGCGCCCGGCAATTGCCCGCAAGTGCATGGCTGCAAAACCTGCCAAACGCTATTCCGACGCTTCTGAAGTAGCCGTCGCACTCCGGCGCCCGGCGTTGTGGTGGATGCTGCCCCTCGCTCTTGCGGTGATCGCGCTTTTACTATGGTTTGCGACGCATAAGAGTCCGGCGCCGATCGAGCCTCAACCGGAGAGTAACGAGAGTTCAGCCGTATCTGATCCGGCGGTGATTGACGAGCTCTTCCGTCAGGCCACGGAAATGCTGGAATAATTATAACACCGATATGCCGGTAATTCCCCCGCTGCGGCCCGCTACATAAGGCGGCAACCGCGTGCCATTGCGCTCTATTATATCGAGATACAGCGGGTGCCCCATCAAGAAGGCCGATGCCTCGAACTCATCGCCCTTGCGGAGTTTGGACGTGCCGCCGTCGAGCACCAAGAATCTTCTGCCGTCCAAATACTTAACGCGCACGATACGGTCTGGCATCCACTGCAGCAGCACTTCTGTGCCGGGCTGCAGGGATGAGCTGTCTACGTGGCGGGACGTGATAAAACCAGAAGTATCCCTCAACTCGGCGCAAAGAACGGCGTAACTGCCTCTGCCGCAATACCGTGCAAGCAGATCTAAGGTAGACATCCGAGGCTTTGTCTGTGGCAGCACATAACCCCAGAGACGTTTGAGGGTGGATGCTGAAATAAGGGCTCCGATGGCGGCTTCTATAGATACGGATAAAGCTTCAAAATCCGTTGCCGTCTGCAGCCTGGACCCGAATCTGCGGGCTATTTCGTCTTTGAGGAAGAGGAGTTCGGAGGAGTTGTCAGTCATAGTATATGATGGTTGCGTCGGACGCGCCTGTTATTTCAATCTGTTGACCTTTAGCAAGATATATTGTCTCTAACCGATGGCAGCCGGTCAGATTCACGTACTCCGTCCTGAGCAGCGTGCTGAGGTCGAGCGTGACGTAGTTGTTGAATCCGATGTTGACGTATCTCAGCTCCGAGTTCTGCGGGAAACTGATGGTTTCCATGTCGTTGCGGACGGCATTCAGATAGCGTATGCCCGGATTGCCGCTCAGGTCCAGTTCCTTGAGGAGGCTTTTGTAAGTCATCCTGTGAGGGCGGCAGATCAAGGTGTCAAGGTTCTGGAAACGCTCGAGCTGTGTGATGCTGGGGATGCTGTCCGTGCTGACCGTCATCGAGCGAACAGCCAGGGCCTCTTCCGTGCTGAGCACACCGTCATTATCGGTGTCGAATTCCCGTAGGACGAAGGTCTCGAAGCTGTAGGCGTAAGAGGGGAGGGCCGGATCTGCCTCGAGCGTAACGAACGGATGCCGTTCCGACTTGATACTCAAGCCATTGCCATTATCGATATAGGCCTCGAACTCGTATCCGGTGTCTGGCCTGAGGCCGTTGGCGAAAACGGAAAAAGAATTGTCTTTGCAGACTGCATTGTATGTAAGGCACTGCGATGTCCCCGCCTGGTAAACGCAGAATCCGCATTGCTCCACAAGGCTTCCGTCAGACACGGTTGCCATGAGCATCGCCCCGTCGATTGTGACCGATTCCACATAAGTCTCCAGAATCTCGGGCATGCCCGTCTCCGGTGGGAGCGGCTCCTGCCCGCAAGACGCCAGCAAGAAAGACACAATACATACTATGAGGATACGCTGCTTCATTTCCGTCCTAAAGATAGCAAAAAAAGAGGAAAGTAGTGGTTGACTTACCTCCCCGGATGCCACCTGATGCCCAAATGAACCGGAAATGAACTTGATTAAGAGATGCTTAATGGCCATTTTTGCCTTTTGGCAACAGCCAGTGTTTGAAATGATTGAGATAGTTACTATCTTGCAAACAAATATCGACAAACACTCGAAAGTGTGGTCGGCTCCCGGACACGAATCTGGAAAATTTATGAGGAGGGGGCAGACAGCATTTTCCCGCGGCATATCCATTAGGATCCGGCGTGGGGCTGTTGCTTTTTCTTCTTCATGGCTTTCCAGAGCCTGTGTCCAGAAAAACAGCAGTCCCCGCTTTCGTGTAAATAATAGACCAATGAATAAACTTAAGATGACAAAACCCTATTGTCCGCCGGAGTGTGAACTTGATATCACATCTCTTGTCTGTATTATTTGCGCCAGCCCTGAGAATGGCGGCTTGGAAGATACCGGAGAAGAAGATTGGGTGATTTAATAATAGAAGTCATGAATAGGAATAAACTGATAGTTTCTTTGTTGCTTGCCCTTTTTGCCGTTGCAAGTTGTAAAGTCATCGAAGAACCAGCTGAGATAATTATCCCCGATGCCGTTGATTTGGTTTTTACCGCATCTCGCGAAGCTATTGACCCAGGGTCAAAAACCGTACGGCTCGACGATGGATCCGTATGGTGGAGCCCTTATGAAGAAATAAGTGTTTTTTATGGGAGCGGAGACAACGGAGGCTCAAGGTTCATCTCAAAGAATGATGAAATGGCTAAGACTGTCGAGTTCGACGGCTCGATTCAGATGTCCGGAACAGGAAAGAGTTTTTGGGCCGTATACCCTTATTCTTCATATAATGAATGTGATGGTGCCACAATAACTATGGACATCCCGTATGAGCAAACAGGTGTTGCGGATAATTTCTCCGAGAGCTTTTTCCCGGCAATCGCTAAATCAAAAACCCTTGATCTCGCATTCAGGAATGTTTGTGGAGGCATCAAGTTTTGTTTGTCGCGTGATGATATCATATCTTTCTCAATAAAAGGGAACAGGGGAGAGGCGCTTGCTGGTAGAGTTAAAGTTAAACTCGATGATGGTGGAAAGCCTGTTATTGACGAGTATATTGATACTAAAACTGAAGTTGTTATTACGGCTCCTGAGAATGGTACATTTGAGGCAGGCCGCTATTATTATGTTTCTCTGCTTCCAAACGAATTGGCCGGTGGAATTACAATTACTCTTAATTCATATTCAAGTCAAGGCGTTTTTGTTAGTGAGAAGCCCCAAACCGTCAAACGATCCATATTCGGAGTATTAAGAAGCATTGATACAAAGATTTCCGAGTGGCAGAATACCAAGCCCGTTTATGAGGCTGTAGACTTGGGCCTGTCTGTAAAATGGGCAACAGTTAATGTAGGGGCGACAAAACCGGAAGAATCCGGGTACTATTATGCATGGGGGGAGACAGCGCCCAAAGATTATTATTATTACACAACATACAAGTGGAGCAGCGGTGATGAAGACCATTATTTCAAATATGTTTACGGAGACTATGATTATGAAAGCGAGTGTTTGACGGTTGATTATACGACACTTGAACCCGAAGATGATGCTGCTACGGTAAACTGGGGCAGGGGTTGGCGAATGCCCACAGAAATAGAAATGAATGAATTGGAAGCCAATTGCACTTTCAAATGGATAACCAGGGGAGGTGTTGGTGGCTTCTTGGTAACCAGTAACAAGGATGGGTATACCGGTAATTCCATTTTTCTGCCATCTGTTGGTTTTTATAGTGGACAAAAGAACCTGGAGTATGGAAATCTATGCACTTATTGGTCTTCCAGCTTAAGGTCTGATTCAAATGATGCATATTTTTGCTATTACGATCGTCCGAACTGGAGTGCCCAAGTGTTGTATTTCCCAGATCGGACAGACGGGTGCCCTGTCCGTCCTGTATATGCAATTAACCCTGAAAGTATAACGCTTAACGAGGCTGGCATCATAATCAGACCAGGAGAAAGCATAAACCTTCAGGCAACGGTATATCCATCAGATACTACATATCCTGTAGTCTGGTCTGTTGATGAAGAAGATGTCGTTTCGGTCGATCAAAACGGGACTGTATGTGCATTGAAAGAGGGCACAACGAGGGTTGTCGCAACGGCAGGCGAATGCTCTGCGTCATGTGTGGTTACTGTTTCGTACGGAGAGAGCATAGACCTTAGTGAAAATGGAACGGCCAACTGTTATATTGTTTCCAGCCCCGGGTTTTACCGTTTCAAAGCGGATGTCAAGGGTAACTCAAATACTGGCTTTTCTTCTGCAGTTCACAGCATGGAGGTTCTCTGGGCGACATCTTATTGGTATGATCAGTATTTGCATCCTTACTACAAGGATGGCTATTGTTATCTAACTGTTCCTGATAATCTCGGAGATTTTAATGCTCTCCTTGCTGCACGGGATGCATCTGGGCGTATCCTTTGGAGCTGGCATATCTGGGTCTGGCTTGGTTATGATCCTGTTGTGAATTCTCAATTGTATCGCAACAACGGTGGAACACTGATGGATCGCAACCTCGGCGCTTCATGGGGCTGTTCAATTAGTGGTTTGTTGTATCAATGGGGGAGGAAAGACCCTTTCTTCAATACCCGACCGGAATGTTATAACAGTCTCCCTGAAACATCCACAAGGTGGCCCAATCCAGTTGAGAGTACTCCTTCAACAGGAACAATTGAATTTGCAACCAGTAATCCTATGGTTTTCATCACCGCAAATGATAAAGGAGATTGGATGAATGAGCCTAATGGGAGCCTTTGGGGAAAAACAAAGACGATATATGACCCTTGCCCTCCCGGATGGCGTATCCCTGATGGTAATGGTGAGGACGGAGTGTGGTATAGGCTTTTTAGCAGCAACCCGAATGTAATAAGCAGATCCAACTCTTTTGCTTGTACGTGGGATTATTCTTGGGATGAGGTTGTATTCTATTATCCGGGAGAAAGGTTGTTTGGTGACGGAAGCTATTCGGATAGTGAAGCATTGATTTGGACGTGTGACAGTTTCGATTCCTCAGGGTTTTTTGAGGGCTGTG
>JAFZXV010000089.1 GCA_017616595.1 Bacteroidales bacterium | reverse complement strand
GGGCATCACAACAATCATAGGCTTGGCCTTGCCCTCTGCAATCAGGTTGTCCAGAATCTGGGCGGTGCGTCCGAGGTCGGTCCAAGCGTCTTCATCGCCACCCGAGCCATGAAGCAGGTAAAGCACGGGATATTTGGCCTTGCCTCCCTCGTAACCAGCTGGAGTATAAACACTTAATCTGCGCTGCTTGCCGAGTTTGGGACTCTCGTACCAGACGTGTGAAAGCGTGCCGTGAGGGACGTCGTGCACCTCATAGTACCAGCCATTGTCGCCATCTGCAGCGCTCAGAGTGAAGATGTTGGTCCAGGTGGCGACGTCGCGGTTCTGGTAGATGTTGGACGGATCCATCGTGCGGCGGCCGTCAACCACAAAACTATAGGAATACAGTTCTCCTTCGAGCGGAGCGCTGGTGTAGGTCCACACTCCGCCGGGGCCTTCCTGCAAGACGGCTGATCCGGGTGCGTCGTACGTAAGTGTCTTTCCTTCAACGGTATACTGAACGGGGCGGGTGGGGAGAAAATCGCCGGTCACCTCAACCTTGACGGCTTTGGGAGCAAAGAAGCGGAAGGTTACCGAGTGGTCGGGGTTGATCTCCGGCGATACGAGACCGGTGCCGGGCCCCAGGGCCTGCTGGGCGAAGGCGGCGGAGCTAAGGAGCAGGGTAGCAATGAATAAGAAAGGGCGCATAATTATATTATTGATTATCAACCTTTTAAGCAATGTGCTTGCGGTGTTTTTACCGCAGGCAGATTAAGGATGTAGCTGGAACTCAGAACATTAGCTTTGCGAACTGCCTATTTAAACAGCTTTTGTGCTAGGGTGGCGAGGTCGGCGCGCCAGGTGGTCCAGCTGTGGCCGGCCTGGGCGTTCTCAAGGTAGACGTACTTGATGCCTGCGGCATCGAGGTAACCGAGGGCTTCCTGGCAGTTCTTGTAGGCGATGTCGGCGGGGCCGCCCTGGGTGAAGTAGAGGTCTTTGAAGTTCTTGTTGAGAGTCGGGGCGATCTCACTGAGCCTGATGCGCTCGATGTACTCCTTCTGCCTGCCGGGAGAGAAGCTGGAGCTGAGCACCCATACGTATTTGAACAGTTCCGGGTGCAGGAACGCGGTCTCGATGGTTTCCATTCCGCCCATCGAGAGGCCTGCCATCGCGCGGTGGTCCTGGTCTGCCAATACGCGGTAATTAGCTTCTACAAAGGGGATTATGTCCGTTACCATATCCTGGCCGAAGAGTGGCACTTCTCCCATCATATCGGATGTCTGGATGGTACCGTTGGGCATTACGACTATCATCGGGACCATCTTGCCCTCTGCAAGGAGGTTGTCCAGGATCCATCCCGCGGCGCCGACTCCGGGCCAGGAGGCGTCGTTGTCGCCGCCACCGTGAATAAGATAAAGGACAGGCAGGGCTTCTGAAGACTTCTCGTAGCCTGCGGGCGTCCAGACATGCATCCTGCGCTGGCAGCCGAGGGTGCGCGACCAGTACCAGCGCTGGGCCAGTGCGCCATGGGGCACGTCGCGCACATAGCCCTCGCCCTTAACCAGCACTGACGCCTGTTCTGCGGAAAGCGGAGCCTTGGGGTCCTGCACCCGCACGCCGTCCACCAGGAAACTGTATCGGAAGCAACCGTCGCCCAGCCCCTCGCAGAGGCCTTTCCAGACGCCGTTCTCTGCTTTATCGAACTTGACGGGCTTGTCCCAGGGAAGGTCGCCGGTCACGGCTACGCTGGATGCCTGGGGTGCGTAAATCTGGAACAGCACCTTGCCGTCCGGCAGGACGCGGGTGCTTTGGAGAGTGTCGTTGGGGGTGGGCTGCCGGAACCACTGGGCGTTCAGGGGCAGCGTGGCGCAGAGCGCCAGAAGGAATACCATCTTTTTCATACTCACAAAGATAGCAATCCTCGGCCGCAACTGCTTTCCAACATTGTATAAATTGTTTCACCTTCGTTCAAAATCGTTTTTCCTGTTTGAACAGATAGCGGTTAATTGTTATATTTGTATCAAGGAGATGGAGATTCTTCACTGCGTTCAGAATGACAGAAAGACGCGTTCAGAATGACAGAAGGGCACACAGGAGAACAGAAAGAGGCGCACGGAAGGCCACGTACTGTCATTCTGAGGAGGGTGAAACCCGACGAAGAATCTGATAACCACCGAGCAACTGATGCAAACCGATATGAAACGAATTCTAACCATCGCAGCCGGAGCAGCTTTGCTGGTCGCGGCGTGCGGCGGCCCCATGTCTCCGCAGGAGAGGCTCGCCGCTAACGACAAGAAAATCAACGCCATTATAGCGCAGATGACGCTGGAAGAGAAGGTCAATATGCTGCACAGCAAGACCAATATGTCCAGCGCCGGCGTGGAGCGCCTCGGCATTGCCGACATCAACTATGCCGACGGCCCCTTCGGCATACGCGAGGAAGGTCAGCCCAACGGCTTCATGTCCGCCGGCTGGACCCTTGACTCCGCCACCTACTTCCCCACCGGAAGCGCCCTCGCCGCCACCTGGAGCGAAGAACTGGCCTACAAGTACGGCACCGGAATGGGCAAGGAGGCCCGACTTCGCGGCAAGGATGTCATCCTCGGCCCCGCAGTCAACATACAGAGGCTTCCCGTGGGCGGCCGCACCTATGAGTACCTGAGCGAAGACCCCATCCTCTCCGCCGCACTGGCGCTGGAGTACACCAAAGGTTGCCAGGATGAGGGTACCGCCGTGTGTATCAAGCACTTTGCCGTCAACAACCAAGAGACCAACCGCGGCAGCGTAGACGCCCAGCTGGACGAGCGCACCCTGCGAGAGATCTACCTCAAGCCCTTCGAGCGTGCCATTATCGAGGGCGGCGCGATGAGCGTGATGCCGGCCTACAACAAGGTCAACGGCGACTACTGCTCCGAGAACGAGCACCTTCTGAACGAGATCCTCCGCGGAGAGTGGGGCTTCAAGGGAATGACGGTGAGCGACTGGGGCGGCACCCACAGCACCATGGGCGCCATGCTCCACGGCCTCAACGTGCAGATGACCGGCAGCAACTACCTCGGCCAGCCCGTAATCGACTCCATCGCCACCGGGGCCCTCACAGAGGATATGGTGGACGAGAAAGTGCGCCAGATACTCCGCGTGCGCTACGCCATCGAGCCCGTTCCGGCCGACGTTGCCAACACTCAGATGACCTCCCTGCCCGAGTGCCAGGAGATTGCGCTCGAGGTGGCGCGCAAGAGCATCGTCCTGCTCAAGAACGATGGCGTACTGCCCATCTCCAAGGACGTCCGTAAGATTGCCGTCATAGGCCAGAACGCAGTGCTCAAGACGCAGAGCGGCGGTATGGGCGCCGGCGTCAAGGCCCTCTATGAGGTTACGCCGCTGCAGGGCATCCAGGCCAAGGCCGATGAGCTCGGCGTCGAGGTCTCGTACGCCCCCGGTTACAAGAACTTCCCCGGCCGCCGCTGGGGCCCCGCACCCGCCGAGCCCAATCCGCTCGAAGCCGCGGCCATCAATGAACCCGCTGACCCTCAGCTACTTGCAGAGGCGGTAGCACTGGCAAAGGAGGCCGACCTCGTAATCTTCGTGGGCGGCACCAACAAGAGCATCGAGACCGAAGGCTCCGACCGCAAGGACATCCTTCTCCCCTGCGGGCAGGAAACTTTGGTGCAGGCCCTGTACGAGGCCAACCAGCAGCTCGTCTCCGTGCTGATTTCCGGCGGCCCCACCGACCTTAGGGTGCTCGAGCGCTATTCGCCCGCCATCGTGCAGGGCTGGTGGAACGGCACCGAGGGAGGCACCGCGCTGGCAGAGGTCCTCTACGGCGACATCGCCCCCTCCGGCAAGCTCCCCTTCACCTTCCCCATGCAGCTTGAAGACTCGCCCGCGTACGCAATGGGCAACTTCCCTGACCCTAACGGCGCCGGCGGAGACCTCTTCACCCTGATGTTCCGCCCGGACGTGCTGGCAATGACGCCCGAGGAGCGGCAAGCCTTCATCAACTCGCTGCCCAAGCCCGTCTCCAAGTATACCGAGCGCTTCTACGTGGGCTATCGCTGGTACGACAGCAAGGACATCGTGCCGATGTACGCGTTCGGCCACGGCCTGAGCTACGTGCACTTCTCTTACGACAATATCGCGGCCAAGGCATCGTCCAAGGGCATCAAGGTGAGCTTCGACCTCAAGAACGACGGCGGAATGTGCGCCGATGAGGTCGTGCAGCTGTACGTCAGCAGGCTCGATTCCGCAGTCGAATGGCCCGCCAAGGAGCTCAAGGCATTCAAGCGCGTGTCCGTTGCCGACGGGCAGACCAGTAAGGTTACGCTCGAAGTGCCTCTGAAAGACCTGCGCTACTGGGACGAGGCCGCCGGCGCCTGGGCGCTCGAGCACGGCTCCCTGATGATCCAGGTGGGCTCCGCCTCCGACGACATCCGCCTCGCCGCCGCAGTAGAAATCTAATGTAGCTGATACTCAGCCATTTACGATGCGACCTCTGGGAGATTTTCCCAGAGGTCATTGCGTATATTGTTGATTTACTGGTCTTTAGCCTTGCGGAGCTTTTGCCTCCGCGTCTCTGCTGTATCGCGCCCGAACAGCGTCCGGTTGCCCTCCACGCTGCGCCAGTACTCCGGGTCGAAGTCCGTCGGACTGACAAATTTTGGCTCCGCTGCACAGAAAGAGGTCCGAAAAACTTCCGTTGAAAAACCGTCCACTGGACGCTTTTCCAACTCCATCCCTCCCACGCCTTTCGGCGC